>CBDUAS010000017.1:0-14863 GCA_965365185.1 uncultured bacterium
CGATCGCCAGGCGAACGGCGACCTCCCGCCGGCGCAGGACGCCGCGAGACAGCAGCATCCCGGCGACATTGATGCAGGCGATCATCAGGACGAGCCCGACGACGACCATCAGCGCGCTGAGAAAGATCGTCGCCAGAAGCTGCGCAAAGGCCGGCAGAGAGCCCAGCGGCGCGATCCCCAGGCCGGTCCCCTCGAGTCGCGGGAACTCCGTCACGACGTTGGCCATCGCCGCCGATCCGGCTTCCCGGGCGCTCTCCAACGAAACGCCGGGCGCCAGCCGGCCAATGCCGAGCAGGAAGTTGTTGAATCGCCCGGCAAGCATGTCTTGGTCCGGCAACCCGGATGCCGCCATGCCCAGAGGAACCCAGACGTCGCCGCCGACCACCGAGAGGTGTCCGGAGAATCCCTCCGGTGCGACGCCGATGATGGTCGCGGGCACGCCGTTGATACGCACCGATTTGCCCACAGTCCCTCGAGCTCCGCCGAAGCGGCGTTGCCACAAGCCATGGCTGATGACGGCTAGCGGCTGCGCTGCTTCCACGCGACCTTCCCGCTCGTCGAAGAAGCGCCCGGCGTGGGGGCTCAGCCCGAGAACCTCGAAGTAGCCGGGCGTCACCGAGAATCCGAGGACTACCTCCGGTTCGCCGTCGCCACCGAGCGACAGCGGCGAGAACGTCCACAGACCGATTTGCAGGCTGCCTTCCGTGGCCTCGATGATGTCCCGCCAGGTCGGATACGAGAGCGTGTCCATCGGTGTCTCGCCTTCCTGCTCGCGACCCACCTCGATGAGGCCGGTGCTGTCGGCGATGCCCGGAATCGGCCGCAACAGGACCGCGTCCACGACGCTGAAGATGGTGGTGTTGGCACCGACGCCGATGGCGATGCACACAACGGCGGCGAGGGAGACCGCCTTGGAGCGACCCAACTGGCGGATGCCGAAGCGAAGGTCCTGCAGAAACGTATCCATGGAGACACAGCTCGGTTGTCGGGTCAGGAGCGGTCGACGCGCTCGTCTCCCGTGCTGAACGGCCCTGGGCCCGAAAAGGTTTCCCTCCGAATGCGGCGAGCGGGCGCTGCGATAATCCGGCGCCTCGGGCGCAGGGCGCTAATTGTTCTCGCACTCGCCTCGATGAGCCGGTTTACACTTTCACGAACCGGGACATCCTCGCGTCCGTCGCCGAGACGGACCGCCGAACCGCAAACAGCCATGCGACGTGCCGCCGCCGCCATTTCGATTCTGCTGCTGGGTTTCGCCTACGGCATCGCCGCGGGGCACTATCGCTTCTTTCCCCACGACGAGATCGAGCGCGTCGGTCGAGCGCTGTTCGGCTCGAGAAGCCCGGTTGTGGAGGACAACGTCCCGGCAGGCCGTTGGTACGAGCGACGCGTACCGGCACCCGAAGGGGCAGCGGAACGAGAAGCCGTGGAGTCGCTTTCCCGCCTCGGCTACCTCGGCGGATACTCCGGGGCCACGGGAGAGAACGGCGTCACGTTCCTGGATGCCCCTCGCGTTCAAGAGGGCCTGACGCTCTTCTCCTCGGGGCACGCGCCGAGCGTGCAGCTCATCGACGCTGGCGGCGAGGTGGTCCACCGGTGGGAGGTGGCGTTCGCCGATCTGTGGCCGAACGAGCTTCCCTTCCGCACGCGGCAGGACCACAAGCAGTTCATCCGGCGAGCGCGCCTCCTGCCGGGCGGGGACCTGCTGATCATCTTCGAATACATCGGCATTGCGCGGCTCGACGCCAGCTCGAAGGTGCTGTGGAAGAACCTCGGGCGGAACCATCATGATCTCGACGTCGCCGCCGACGGATCGATCGTCACGCTCGCGCGACGCGAGCTGTCGCCCGCGGAGATGGCGGCGCAGTATCCCGGCTTCGACACTCCGGAGGAAGGCATACTCGACGATGAGCTGGTGTTGCTGGACGCGTCCGGCGTCGAGTTGAACAGGTTCTCGCTGTTCGAGTCGCTGTACCGCTCCGACTATGCCACGCTGCTGAACACGTCCCAGGGCTGGGATGTGTTACACGCGAACTCCGTCGACATCGTCACGAACGCCGATCCCGGTCTGGGGCCCATGATCGCCAACGGCGATGTCCTGGTGTCCTTCCGCAATCTCAACGCCGTCGCCTCGGTCGACCCCGCCGACGGATCGATCCGTTGGATGCTGTCCGGCAAGTGGCGATGGCAGCACCAGGCTCAGCTCCTGGACAACGGCAACATCTTGTTGCTCGACAACCTCGGCGGCAACACCGAGGCTCCCTTTCTGCTGGACAAGTCGCAGGTTCTGGAGGTCGATCCGCGTACCCAGGAGATTGTCTGGAGGTACGGCGGTTCCGACGAATCTCCGTTTTTCACCTACCTGCTGGGGTATGTGCAGCGTTTGCCCAACGGCAACACCTTGATCACCGAGTCAACGCAGGGACGGATCTTCGAGGTAACCGAGCAAGGCGAGCTCGTGTGGGAGTTCTTCAACCCACATCGCGCCGGCGAAAACGACGAGCTGATCGCCACGGTAATGGGGGCCCGGCGGCTGGGCGTCGAAGATCTCGCCTTCCTCCGGCGCTGACTTCTCGTCAGCGGAAGATCTCTTTGGGGATCATCGCGTGGACACCGACCTTCTGGTCGACGAGCTGGGTGATGCGCAAGTCCACGGCGATACTGATGAGGCGATACGACTCACCCCGCGGCAGATCGAAGCGATCGGCGAGGAACGCGATGGTCTGGTCGATGGTCAGGCGTATCGCCTCGGCGAGGTCCTCGTTAGATCCCATGGTGATCCAGTGTGTTGGCGTCTCGGCCACTGGCCACTCCAAACTCATGTCGCGACGTACCGTCAGGCGCAGCCGGCCGCGCAGTGAGGTCTCGATCGCCGTCTGATTCACCTCGCCATCGCCCTGGGCGGCATGGCCGTCGCCGACCTCGAAAAGGGCGCCCTCGACCCATACGGGGATGTAGAGCGTGGTGCCCGCAACCAGCTCCTTGTTGTCGATGTTGCCGGCATGCACCCACGGCGGAACACTGCTCCAACGGCCGGCATCCGGCGGCGGCGCCACCCCCATGCTGCCGAAGAACGGGCGCAACGGGATGACGATACCGGGCGCGAACTCAGCCGTCATCGCCTCGCGGTCGAACCAGAACAGGCGCGAACGGTCAGCGCGATCCTCAGGGCAGTTCTCCGGCGCGAACCCGCTGCAACCGTTGTAGCCGTAGCCGATGGGCAAGTCGATCTCGAGAACGTCGACCTGCAGCACGTCTCCGGGACGTGCGCCCTCGACGAACACGGGCCCGGTGAGGATGTGGCCACCCGGGCCTCGGGCCGCGCGCGGCACGCCGTCATGGATGTCGCGCAGCGATTGCTGCACCTGCCCGGCCGGCACGCCCATCGCCTCCAGGCGGGTCGGGCTGGAGGTGAGCATCGTATCCACGTCGATGACGTCACCCGATGCAACGCGCAGCACCGGCTGCGCCTCCGACCAGTAGTATCCGAACGCCACCGTGCCGGGTCCGGCCTCGAGGCGGTGCGTCTGTTGTGTCGGGGCGAAGACGGGGAGCGATGCGACGAGAAGAATCAGCGTCCTGTGCATCCGCCAACGGTATATCTTGGACCGTCGAGCCACCAACGAAGGAGGCAGCTTGCCGTCGCGAAGATGGATCGCTCTGGCCCTGGTGGCCTGCGTCGCACCGCACGCCTCGGCCGGGCGAACGAAGGCCGGGGAGGTCGACCCGGTTGGAGCCGTTACCCGCAAGGCCGCGCCGCAGCGGGCGTTCGAAACGCTCTTCTACCTGCGCAACGACGACCTCGCCATCCGCAGCTTCGCCGACAATGCCGCGCACATCTCGATTATCGGGCCGCAGACGTTCAGCGTCGCCGCCGACGGCAGGCTGCGGGGCCGAGTCGACGATCGCATCCTGCAGATCGCGCGGGAGAGCGAGGTGAAGGTGATGCCGCTGTTTCTCAATCCAGGGTTCGACCAGGAGATCGCCCACGCGCTGCTGGACGACGATGTGGCGCGAGCACGCGCCGTGCGCGCCCTGGTCGACCTGGCGCGCGAGAACGATTTCTGGGGCTGGCAGTTCGACATGGAGAACATCCACGTCTCCTACCGCGACCGGCTTACGGACTTCTATCGCCAGGCGGCCGAGGCTCTGCACCAGGCCGGACGGACCATCTCCATCGCCGTGGTGCCCACCGACGGCTCGGAGGGAAACGACGATTTCTCCGTTTACATGCAGGAGAACTGGCGGAACAGCTTCGATGTCGTCGCGCTGGCGCAGGCCGGGGATTTCATCTCCTGGATGACCTACGCGCAGCATGCCGGCGGCACGACACCGGGGCCCGTGGCCAGCCTTCCGTGGATGCGCGAGATGATCGAGTGGGTGCTCGCCCGGGGTGTGCCGCCCGAGAAGCTGTCGCTCGGAATCCCCAGCTACTCGGACTACTGGCTGCCGACCTACGGCCAGGCCGGAGCCCGGGTGCGCGGCCGTGACATCTCGCACGCGCGTGCCCTGGAGCTCGCCGCTACGGCCGGGGCCGAATGGATCTGGCTGCCGGAGCAGGGGGTCTCGTACACCTTCTGGCGGCGCAACGCGACGTTCGACTGGCTTTTTCTGGAGGACGCGCGCTCGTTCGCGCGCAAGCTGCAGCTTCTCGACGACTACCCCGGGCTCCGCGGTATCTCCGTCTGGGTGCTGGGAACCGAAGATCCCGAGATCTGGGACCTGCTCGCGCAACGGCGGTGATTTCGCGCAGCTTCCCCGACGCCCCCGCCCACCTCCGGCCTGTCGGTGTCTTCTTTTCCGGCCTTCAGTGCAGGTCCCGACCCGGGGATGAGGTCTCGGCCTCCTCTCCCTTGACGTAACGGTCGAACCACTCCAGGAACCGGGCCCACATGTCGAGCTTGTTCTCCATGGCGCGCGGTGTGTGCGACTCGAACGGATACATGTAGAGCACGGCAGTCTTTCCCAGGCCGGTCAGGGCCTGAATCATGCGCTCCGACTGCATCGGCCAAGTGCCGGAATTGTTGTCCACGGCGCCGTGGTACATGAGCAGCGGCGCGTCGATCTGGTCCGCCGAGAAGAACGGCGCGATCTCCTGGTAGATGTGCGGCGCCTCCCATACGGTGCGCCGCTCCGACTGGAAGCCGCCGGGCGTCAGCGACCGGTTGTAGGCACCGTCTCCGGCGATTCCGGCCTTGAAGAACGGTGCGTGCGCCAGGATGTTGGCCGTGGTGAAGGCACCATAGCTGTGTCCGCCGTGGCCGATGCGGTCGATATCGACATAACCCAGCCGGTCGACGGCGCGGATGGCCGCGTACATCGAATCGCGCATGTCAGCGATGAAACGGTCGTTGTACGGGTCGCCGATGATCGGAACGTCGGGGTACACGAGCGCATAGCCCTGTGTCAGCCAGATGTCCGACCAGCGCAGAAAGCTCATGTGCGTGAAGGCGTTGCGGTTGCGCGATCGCACCGCGGCGCGCTCGTACGCCTCGACGCTGGTGTACTCGCGAGGATAGGTCCAGAAGACTGCCGGTACGCGCTCGCCGTCGCGATATCCCACCGGGAGGGAGATCCGCGCCTGCACCGTGAGCCCGTCGCGCCGGGTGAACTCGAAATCGACACGCCGCGCGGCGGTGACCTCGGGGAACGGATCGACGTTCTCGGTGAGGTTGACGGTGTACGCCGACTCCGGATCGGTCGCTGCCTGGGCGCGCACCCACAGAAAGCTGTCGGGAAAGTCCGTCTTCGACTCGCGCGAGACAATCATTCGCTCGAGGTCGTCATCGAGGGGCGTCAGGGGCCGATCGAAGCTTTCCTTCGAGCCCTCGAAGACGCGCTCGACTGCGGCGTCCTCGAGCCCCACGCGATCGATGAACGGCTGCGGCCGAAAGTCTTCCGCCAGCCCGTCACCCTCCAGATACGCGTGCGTGCCGCTGCTCGACAGCAGGGCGTAGGGAATTCCATTCGTGGTCCGGCGCGTCCACAGATCCCCCGGGAGCGCGGTGACGTCGTCGTCGTCGTAGTAGTCCACGAGCATGTGCGGGGCGGGGGGGTCGGCGCTCAGATCGAAGTGCACGATGCCGCGTCCTTCGTCACCCGACACGCCGGCGAACACATGGTCGCCTGCGCGCGAGAAGACGTGGCCGCTGAGCACATCATCGCTCTCGGCGACGACCACGGCGTCGTCGGGATCGAAGGGGGCGGCCAGAAGCATGATGCGGTCCCTGCGCGCCGTGGGCGGTTCTTCGGTCGTCCGCTCAGCATCGTCCTCGCGCGGTTCTCGCAGCAGATAGGTCAGCCCCCTGCCGTCGGGACGCCAGGCAACCTCGCGCGGCCCGTCGGCCCCGCCGGCGCCCCCCCGACCGCCCTCTCGCAATGGACGGTCAATGAGCGTATCCACGACGCTGCCGGTGCGCGCATCGACGATCTGCGTCTGGTTAGGGAATCCGTTGTAGCCGGTCAGGTACGAGAAGGGCTCGACGATCTTGTCGACCAGAAGGTGCTGCCCCGAAGGACTCAGAGAGATCGAGGTGTAGATTCCCGGCTCGCCGATCCACCGCGGCTCGCGGCCCGCTGCGAGCTCGGCGATCCGGCTGCGCGTGTAGTGCACGAACAGCGCCGCGTCATGCTCGTCGCGCAGCAGGTTTTGGGTGGTCCGGGTCGGCAAAGGCTCTTCGCGGGTGCGACGCACCATCGGACCCGTGGGCAACGGCTCGCGCTGCGGCTCGGGACCCCGGTCCGGAGGTACCAGCAGCGTGATGATGGTGCCGTCGGGGGTCCACTGCAACATGCGGGACGGTGTATTGGCGTCGAGTTGGGAGCGAGTGGCGATGGTTGCCATCACACGGGCGTCGCTCAACGGCGCGGCGGACCCGCTGGCGACGTCGGCCGTCCACACCTGTGTGCCCTCGTCCAGATGAGCGAGGAAGGCGAGGCGGCCGCCGTCCGGCGACCAGGTGACGTCGGATACGAAGATGCCCTCGGGCAACGCGATGTCACGAAACGACCGCTGGCGCAGCGAGTAGACCCGCAGCCCGTACATGCCGAAGGTGTCGAGGTGCCACAACCGATCGGTACGAGGTCGGATCTCGAGCGTCGCCAGTCGGTAGGTGGTCTCGCCCATGCGCGCCAGTGTGGAGAGCTCGGTTACGCGCGGCACGACGAAGTGGTCGCCGTCGGGGCTCGCGCTCTCGAGCGTAGCGTAGTTCTTGTCGGCACCGAGAATCTCGCCAACCTCCGGCGACGGCATTACGTAGCCGTCGGCCTCTCGCCCGCCGGAGGGAGCCTGTCCGCGCGCAGGCGTGGCCGGAGCGGTGAGCGAGAGGAAAACGACGAAGATGAATACCAGGGCCATCAAACGCCTGCGAAACGACTTCACGACACCCTCCCGAGCACGCGGAACACCAGACGGGGAACCGACAACCTGGGGCACATTCAACGGCCAGGAGCGGCCGTCCGCAACCACCCGCTCGCTCGGCGCCCGCGTCCGATGAGCGCGGCAATGAGCCGCTGGCGCGACGAACGTGAGCGCGCGGCGCGTTAACGGATACAATCCGCCTCCATGATCGAGATCCAGGAGCTGGTCAAGAACTACGAAGGGTTCATCGCCGTCGACGGGCTCTCCCTGCACGTCGGGGAGGGCGAGATCCTTGGCCTCGTAGGCCCGAACGGTGCCGGGAAGACCTCCACTCTGCGTTGCCTGGCGGGGATCATCCCGATGACCTCGGGGAAGATTCGCGTCTGCGGTCACGACATCGTCGATGACCCCATCGAGGCCCGCCGGAGGCTCGCCTTCGTGCCCGACGAGCCGCACCTGTTCGATCATCTGACGGTTTGGGACCACATGACGCTCTTCGGGCGCATCTATGGGGTCGCCGACGCCCCGCAGCGCGCCGCCCGCCTCCTCGAGGAGAACGACCTGGCCAACCAGCACCAGGCCTTCCCGGGAGAGCTTTCGCGCGGCATGAAGCAGAAGCTGATCATCTCGTGCGCCCTGCTGCACGAGCCCCGCGCGCTCATCTTCGACGAGCCCCTCACCGGGCTCGACCCGGGCTCGATGCGCCGCACCAAGCGCACCATCGTCAGGACCGCGGCTGCGGGCGCCTCGGTGATCGTCTCCTCGCACATGCTGCACCTCGTCGAGGAGGTATGCGACCGGGTCTTGATCCTGCAGCACGGCAAGAAGATCCTCGAGGGGACGTTGGAGGAGATCCGCGCCGCTGTTCCCGACCTGTCGGTCGACGCCGACCTGGAGGAGATCTTCCTGCGGGCGACCGGCCAAGACGAAGAGGACTGAGTGGGCGGTGACGAGGGCGCGATGATGGATGCCGGCGGGAGACCCGCGCGATGAACCTCGGTCTCCTTTACCTGATGGTTCGCTCGCTGCGCGGGCGCGCCGTGCGAACGATGAGGCTGTTCAAGCAACCGAAGTACCTCGTCGGCGTCCTCGCGTTCGTCGCTTGGATGGCGGTCTGGATCGGCGGCCCTGTCTTCTTCGACCGGGATGGCGGCGATGTCGAGGTGCAGTTCGTCAACGCGGAGCTGATGTTCGAGTTCTTGGGCGACGCACTCCCGGCGTTGCAGGCGCTCGTGGCGCTGGCGCTGGCATTGATCGTGAGCTTGTGGTGGTTGGTACCTTGGAGCCGCGTCGCTCTCGACCTGTCCGAGGCCGAGATCCACATGCTCACGCCGATGCCCGTCAAGCGCCGGCACCTCATCCAGTACGCCACGCTCAAGAGCCAGCCCGGAGTCCTTTTCGGCTGCACCATCATGACCGTGTTTCTCGGCGGCGGTGGACCGTTGTCCCGTCTCTTGTGGTTCGTTGCCTTTTGGCTGGTACTCACGGTGTGGGACCTGCACTCCAAAGGGCGGGCCCTGTGGCTCGAACGCCAGAAAGAGCTGCCGCGGTCTCGTGCCTGGCGGAATCGGCTGTTGTTCAGCGGCGCCATCGTGGCCTACTGGATCTTGCTGGGTGTGGCGATCAGCGGCCTGGTCGCGGAGTTGATGTCGCTGCGCCCGCAACCGGATCAGCAACCGCTGGAGTTCTTCCGCCAGACGCTGCTGACCTATGCTCCGCGCGTCGAGGCCGGAACCATCGGCTGGCTCCTGCTGCCTTTCCGTTGGGTAACCGCGCCCCTGTTCATCCTGGCGCCAGGCGCCGACGCTCTGCTGCGGGTGACCGGCGTTCTCATGCCGGTGGCGCTGTTGCTGGCGCACAACGAGTGGGTGGTGCGTTCGCAGGCCAAGTTCGAGGAGGCGGCGCTGGCGCACGCTCGGCGCGAGTCCAGCAAGAAGAGCCCGGCCGCTCGCTACTGGAAGACATCGGAGCGCAGCCGGCGGCGGGTATCGTTCCGGTTGCCGTCGCTGGGCGCCCCCGAGCTCGCCATTCTGTGGAAGAACTCCATGATGGTGACGCGCTTTTCCTACTTGAACCTGGTGACGTTCGGCGTCGCGTTGATCGCCCTGGCCGTGGTCATGACGCTGGTCCTTGCCGCCTTCACGCCGACGCCGTTCATCTTCATGATGGTCGGCTTCGTGATCATGGCGCTGAGCCCGCTTACAGGGACGCAGAGCTACCGCAACGACCTGCGCGCGGATCTTCTGCGAGTCGAGATGATTCGACCGTGGCCCATCGAGGGTTGGAAGCTCTTCGCCGCCGAGTGCGCCGGGCCGACGGTCTTCGCCGGCCTCATGGTGCTGTTCGGGGCGGCGCTGGTGCTGTGTATGGATCTGTTCTTGTTTCTCGAGAGCGTCGCCGCCGGGACGCCGGGCGAAACGGGTCTCCGCATCCTGCCGGAGAGTGCCGCCGCCGGCCTCGGTATCCCCCGAGCGCTGTTGCTGCCGGCGATCCTCCTCGGCGCGATGCCGCTCATCCTGTCATTGACCTGCCTGTCGACGACGTTGCAGAACCTGCTGGTGCTGCTGTTTCCCGGCTGGGTACAGCTCGGCAGCGAGAAGCAGCAGGGCGCCGCGGCCTTCGGGCAGAACATGATCATGTTCTTCGGACTGGGTCTCGCTGGCCTCCTGTGCGTGCTGCCGGCCGTCCTCCTGATCGGCGTCATCATTGCGGTGCAGACGATGCTTTTCGGATTGCCCGTCGTCGCGTGGGAGTTCCCTGTTTTCGGTATCATTGCGGCAACCCCCGTCATGACCGCGGTGGTGCTGATCGTGCGCGCCGGCGGGCGCGCCTGGAACAACCTCGACCCTTCACGGGAAATCCTCGAAGGCTCCGCCTGAGCGCCGCAGGACCTCCACGATGCACAAGCTGGTTCTTTTCGACATCGACGGCACGTTGCTGAGCACCGACGGTGCCGCGGCGCGAGCATTCCTGGATGCCTTGGTGGCTGTTTACGGCACCGCCGGGCCGGTGGCCGAGGTGTCGTTCGCGGGCAAGACGGACCCGCAAATCGCCCACGAGCTCATGGCGCGGGCCGGCATCGCCGACGACGAGATCGAACCCCGCCTGGAGGAGCTCTGGCGCCACTACATCGAAAACCTGGACATGGAATTGCTCACGACGCCGGTATCCGTTTACCCCGGCGTCGAGTCCTGTGTCGAGCTGGTCGAGAGCAAGGCCGACACCGCGTTGCTCGGCCTGTTGACGGGGAACATCCAGCCCGGCGCGCAGCGAAAGCTGGATGCTTCGGGTATCGGCTTCTCCCGCTTCCGCACCGGTGTGTTCGGCTCCGACAGCGCCGATCGCAACAAGCTGCCCGGAATCGCCGCCCGGCGAGCCGCGGCCATTACCGGTGTGTCCTACGCGGGGTCCGACGTCGTGGTGGTCGGAGACACCCCCGCGGATGTGGCCTGTGGCCGCGCCTTCGGGGCGCGGACCATAGCCGTAGCGACGGGCACATTCTCGTACGAAGAGCTGTCGGGCTGCGGTCCCGACTATCTCTTCCACTCGCTGCAGGATGCGGACGCCGTGTGGCGGGCAATCGTCAGCTAACAGGGCGTAGCAGCCCTCCCGCGGGTTCTTTGCACCCTGCCGGGGGGGCACGCGCGGAAGAGCCGCTGTGATTCGAGACGTCGATGGGGCGGCTTTGCACTTGCCCCGCGAGGCCCGGGCTGCACACAATCGTCGATATGCCGCTAACAGGGATCTGCCCATGAAATCGCTCCGCCTGCTTGTCTTCGTCCTCGTGTCCGCCGGCTTCGTTTTCGCCGCCGCTGCGCAGACGGCCGACAATTTGCCGCGTGGGAACGTCAGCGGCTTCGCCAGCTTCGCAGCCTCGGTATCGGACGGCCTCGATCGCGGGAACGGTTTCGGCGGCTCGGCCAGCTTCTTCTTTTCCCGCTTGCTGGGCGTCGAAGGAGGCTGGCGACGCCAGAGCTTCGATCTCATCGGCAACGACACGAACTCGCTCTCCGGCGGTGAATTGGACGCCGACGTGATCACCGCGAATCTGGTGACCCGCATCGCCTCCGGCAGAGTGCAGCCCTACGTTTCCGGCGGACTGGCATTCTTCGTCAACAACTACGCCATCGATTCGACCCTGCTGGCTGACCTGGAGGCTTTCGGCTTCACCGCGGCAGAGTCCATCGACAACGCCGTCGGCTTCAACGTCGGTGCCGGCGTCGACATCCAGGCCTCGGCGAGGATCGGGGTCTTCGTCGAGGGCAGGTTCTTTGCCGCCACGGCCGATACCCTCGCCTCGCTCACCGACAACGTCACCCAGATCACCGGAGACGCGCCAGGAGAGCAAGAGATGAATGTGTTCGCCGTCACCGGCGGCGTGCGGATCTTCTTCTTTTGAGGCGGATATTTTCTTGAGAACGACAGCCAATGAAAACGCCAGGGGCCAGTGAACCGGGAGAATACGACGTGCGAACGATGAAGCTCGACAGCAGGCGACCCTGGGCGGTAACCGGCGTGATGGCGGCGATCCTGGCACTTGCGTTGACCACCTCGGGAGCCTCCACGGCCGGCGCCGCTGCGGCGCCGCAGGAGCAGGCGTTACAAGGGCTCGAGCTGGACGTCGCGGGGCCGCTGCCGGCGACGAAGCCGGCTTCCCCGCAGCTCGACTCCCGCCTGTCGCAGCTCGCGGAAATCTTGCGACGGCAAGGGCCGGAAGCGGCCCGGCGCTTCGCCCGGGTCAACGCCATCGATCTCGACGAGCAGGGCAGGGCGGAGGTTCTCATCCACGAGATCGCCCGGCCGGACTACGAGAGCGAGATGTTTGCGGCCGACGATCCGGAACAACGCATCGGTCGGTCGACGTTCGGCGAGGAGGCGATCTTCGCGGCGCTGGAGCTGTCCATTCGCGAAGAGGTCGAACGTGTCGACGGGATCGTTCGCGGGCGTGTCGCCAATCTCATTGACGCCCGCGTACCGATCGACGGCCTCGCCTCTCTGGACGGCTCTCGGGGCATGGCCTGGATCGAACCGGCACCCGTGCCACAGCCGAGCGTGGTCAGCGAGGGCGTCAACGTCATTCAGGCTTCTGCCCTCCAGGCTTCGTCCGCGACCTATCTTCCGGGGGATCCGGTGAAAGTGGGAGTCATCGACCTGGGGTTCAAGGACTACGAGAGCCTCCTGGGCAGCGAGCTGCCGAGCAACGTCACGGTGGAGTCGTTTCATCCCGGCGGCATCGGAGGCGACGGTGAGGACTTGCTCGACCAGCTCCACGGCACCGCCTGCGCCGAGATCGTCTTCGACGTGGCTCCCGACGTCGAGCTGTTTCTCGCCAACTTCGATACCCTGAGCGACAACGACGCCGCCATCGACTGGATGATCGAGCAGGACGTCGACGTGATCTCCTACTCGATCGGCTGGTTCAACGCCGGGCCGGGTGACGGCCGTGGCCCGATCAACGACGCCGTACGGCGCGCCACCAGCGCCGGGATCGAGTTCGTCACCTCGGCGGGCAATGCCGCACGCGACCACTGGGCAGGCCAATACTCGGACCCCGATGGCGACAACGTCCACAACTTCGCCGCCGGCGACGAGAGCAACGCCATCTTCCTGAACGCCGGCGAAGAGCTCACCGTCTTTCTCGACTGGGACGATTGGTTTGCTTCCGCCCAGGACTACGATTTGTACATCCTCGACAACGACGGCGATATCGTCGCCTTCTCGGAGAACTTCCAGACCGGGTTTCAGAATCCCGCCGAGGCAGCGGGCTTCACGGCGGCCAGCTCCGGCTTCTATCACGTCCTGATCACGCGGTTCAGCGCCACCCGCGACGTCAACCTGCAGATGTTCTTCAATATCAGCGCCCCCGCCGAGATGCAGTACGTCGTGCCGGAGGGCAGCCTCACCATCCCCGCAGACACCAACAGCGCGGTGGTCGTGGGAGCGACCTTTTGGGGCGACGACATCATCGAGGACTTCAGCTCTCAGGGACCGACGGCGGACGGGCGCATGAAGCCGGATCTCGCCGCCCCGGACGGCGTCTCGACGGTGAGCTTCGGCAACATCGGGCTGCCGTTTTTCGGTACCTCGTCGGCCGCCCCGCATGCCGCGGGAGCGATCGCGCTGATGAAGGCGCGGTTCGGCGTCTTTGAGCTCAGCGAGATCCGCGAGATTCTCTACGGCCGCGCCATTGACCGTGGGACGCCCGGCCAGGACAACATCTACGGGCACGGGAGGCTCGACGTCAGGGGTCAGTAGGGTAACCTTGTACGGCTGCTCTCCGAGCAGCCCATTGGCCTCTACGGACGACCCTGACTGACGTGAGCAGCGGCAGATCCCGCCTGGCCACCCTGCGCGCGGCCTTCTCTCTTGTCGGCGCCATCCTGCAGGGCGGCAAGGGCAAGACACACGAATCCGGGGCGGTGACGTGCACGCGCCGGGAACCGTTGCTGGAGGGTTTCGGTCCGACCGACGTCTACACGCCGGTCGACGCGCCGCCGTCGCGGGCGGCCGTATTGATGATGCACGGCCTCACGAAGGACGGCATCCGCGACCATCGCATCCCCACCTTCGCGTCGACCATCGCGCGCGGCGGCATGCCCGTGATCCTTCCCGAGTTTCCGCGCATGAAGAAACGGCTGATGAGCGCCGAGGACCCCGCCGACGTTCTGCGTGTTGCCCGCGCCGTACCGGACGCCATGGGAATCGACAAGGTGGTCATGTTGGCGCTGTCGTACGCCGCCGGGCCTACCTACCTCGCGGGGGCCCGGATGGGCGAAGAGCTCGCCGGGATCGTTACCATCGGCGCCTACTACGACGTCGAGCACCTGTCGGAGTTCACCGCCACCGGCGGCGTCGCAGCCTACGGGCCCAAGCAACCGACCGCACACGACGACGCCAAACAGCTCGAGGGGCGCTGGGTCTTTCTCGCCAGCGCCGGCCGCTGGCTACCTGACGATGCCGACGCCGAGGTGCTCGCCGCCGGCGCCGAGGCGTGGAAGCAGGGCGAAGCGCCGCCGTGGGACGAGGTCCGAACGCGCCTGTCCGCCGACGGGCAGAACCTGCTGGATTACATGACGCTGACGGGTCCGGACGACCACGCAGCCGCCCGCGCCAAGCTGGCGCCGGGAGTGAAGCAGGCTTTCGAGAAGCTGACCCTCCGCGGAAAGCTCGGCGGGCTGACGGCCCCGGTCGTGCTCATTCACGGACGCCACGACGTGCGCATCCCGTTCCGGGAGAGCATGCTGCTCCGCCGGGAGCTGGCGGCGAACGGCAACGTCCGCCTCGCCATCCTCGACGCCTTCGTCCACGCCGAGCGGGCCTACGGCTGGACGAAGTTCTGGCGCGTCGCGGGCGACGGGGTCAAGCTCGGCCGCTGTGGGTTCGAGATCCTGCGTTGGGCCGTCTGATACGCCAACTAGTGGACTGTAACGGAAGAATCGTTACTGTCGTGGTGGTGAAATGGGGGTGGATGCAAGGCGCTCCGACGCGACGATGCCGTGCGCATCG
>CBDUAS010000018.1:0-14627 GCA_965365185.1 uncultured bacterium
ATCATCATCCTGGCGCCGGTGGCCGGCTCGCTGTGGCTCCGTCTCGGTGATCGGAGCCCTTCGATCCCGGCCAAGTTCGGCATCGGCCTGTCGCTGCTCGGCATCGGCTTCCTGGTGCTCGCGTGGGCGTCCGTGACAGCCAGCGACGCCAACCGGGTAACGCCCGTATGGCTGATCGTCACCTACTTCCTGCACACCTGCGGCGAGCTGGCACTCAGTCCGGTGGGCCTGAGCAGCGTCACCAAGCTCGCGCCCGAGCGTCTCGTCGGCCAGATGATGGGAATCTGGTTCATGGGGACTGCGCTGGGCAACCTCATCGCCGGCCTCGTGGCCGGTCAGTTCGAGCGCCTGCCGCTGGTGCAGCTCTTCGGTGCCGTCGCCGCCCTGGCCATCGGCTCGGGGCTTTTCTTTCTGGTCTTGAAGGGACCAATCAGCCGCTTGGCGGGAGACGTGCGCTAGCAACGACTGACCCGGTCCGCGGGAACGCCGCTGCTCCCGAGAGCGACTACCATCGACGCGAGCGACGCCCGATTGTCGCCGTCGCCCCTCGCAGCCGCGTCTTTGGCGGCTGCCGCTCGCGAACCCAAACGAGGAGAGGCGCGTGAATGAACTTGCGCAGGCATCTTCGCTGTTCGACAACCTCCATCACGTCGCCATGGTCGTCGACAACCTCGACGACTCCGTGAAGCGACTCGAGCGCCTCGGCTTCGGCCCGTTTGTCGCCTACCCACCGTTGAGCGAGTACACAGAGCTGGACGTCCCCGACGTCGACGCCTTCCGGAATCTGCGGATCATGGTGTGCAAGATCGGAGCGGTAGAGCTCCAGGTCATCGAGGCCGGAAACAGCAACACGATCTACGGGGCCTTCTTGCGCGCTCGCGGCGAGGGTCTCTTCCATCTCGGGTTTCGCGTCGAAGATATTGCATCGGCCCAGCAGGAAATCGAGGACCAGGGCCTACGAATCCTCAGCAGCGGCCGACGGGCCGACGGCAGCGGCTTCACCTACCTCGATACGGCACCGGAGCTCGGGGTCACGTTGCTTCTGCGGCAGAGCCCACCGCGGGCACAAGAGACGTAAGGGACGTCGGCAGAAAGCCCTTCCGTCGCGTCCGTCGGGCCCACCTCCACTTCGCAGCTCTGCTGAGAGGATTTCCTTCCGTACACGGCGCAGCTCGCCGGGCCGTCGCGATCGCGAACAGGCGATCAACGCTGTGCCCGCCGCGAAGAGAAAATCCCCCGGGTCGTGAAGCCTGCACCCGGGGGATCTCTGTCACGCTAGCTTGGATGCTGCGAAAAGACCTCTTTTAGTGCGCTGATCTTCCGCGCACGGTGGTCCGGCGCAACACCAGAAAGCCGGCACTCAGCAGCAGCAACAACATCAATAGGGCGGCCCACTCCGGCAGCGTGGGCGCAGCCACGACCGGAGTCAGGATGATGTCGTCGACGATTTCGATCAGTCCGACACCGGTAACATCGTAGAAAAACTCGGCGCGGTCGAACGGAGCCCCCGAGAACCCGATTGTCTGGTCCATGAGGTCGTTACGGTTCATCACGACCCGGACACTTTGCACCAGCGTTGCACCGTTGAAGATCCGCAGCTCCGCCTCGTCGCCTGGAGCCGAGAATCCCGGGTCGTCGTTGCCGAACGACAGGGTGATCGATTGCATCGGTACGCTGAAGTCCATCCGCAGAAAGCTCGGGTCATCGAAAAACACCGCCATCGCCTGACCGTTCGACTGCACCCCGTAGTCGCCGATTTGCAGGTCGGCGCCCATCGAGTCGGTGAAGGAGACGAGCGGCGAATCCACGCTGATGAAACCGTTGGGGACGGCTCCGGGCGCGTCCGACTCGAAATCGATCGTGAACGTTTGCGCTTGCACGATCGTCGGCGCGGCCAGCACCACGAGGAACGCAGCGATCATCGACAGCAGCGACGAAGCACTTCTCCGGCCCGTCAACATGACCCTGCCCTACCGGTGATCTTCGTCGCCAATTTCTCACCGCTCTGAGCGGTTGTGAACTCCACTGCGGCGCATGCACCGACCACCAGCGCGGCCTCGGTTTGGTCGAACTGGGTGATACTGGTGATGGTGTAATCGACGCCACCGATCTTCCATCCCCCCGCGGTCTGCGGGGCCGACGGCCGTTCGTCGATCTTCCCGACCGGCGATGTTTGTTGTGCGTAGGAAGAAGCCACACTCAAAGCCAATACGGCTGCGCAGATGCCGAACATGGTCAGCATCCGCGAACGAATCACCATGTCGTTCCCTCCGTGACGGTTGACGGATGGGCCGGGAGCAAGCCCCGGCGTAGAACACAAAGCTACATGGCCGATATTGCCGAGCCCTCCTGCGTGACACCGTATACAGTGTTTGAAGCTTACATCGCAAGGGCAAAGGGGGTCAGGCGCCCCACCGAACGCGAAGTTTCGTCCGAATGCGACACCCCGAAGACCATGTGAGACTGCGCCGGCGCGGCGCCGCGATGACGTTGCGACACGGCCGTTCACCTGGCAGGCTGGCGTCTCTTCGGCTCCCGGCCCCTGGCGTAGTACCGACGGCGACTGCAATGGATCGGGGCGAAGGTAGCTTCGCGACAATCGGCCTGTGCAACCAGGCGCCCGGAGCAACGGCTCGTGATCGCACGCTCGCCAACCCGGTTTGAAACCGCGTTTCTGGCGCTGATCTCGGTGCTCGCACTGACTTCATGGTCAGCGGTGTTGCTGGCCCAGCTCGGACGTTTGACTCCGGGTCTGGTCGTCGCCATCGCGCTGGCCTCCGGTTCCCTGGTAACCGCCGCCCTGACTCGCACCTGGCTGCGGACCGGCCCGGCCGGCCCGCTGAACGGTGCCGCGCCCGGTGCGCTGCAAGCCGCAGCAGCGATCATCGTGATCGCCGTGTGCGCCGCGGTCTTTTTCCCTCCCTACGAAACCTTCATCTGGGGAAGCGATTCCACCGTCTACCTGGGTCTCGGTGCCGAGATCGCACGGAACAATGGATACGAGCTCGACGACCCGCTGCTCGCCGAGATGTCGGTTTCCACGAGAGCGGAGGTCTTCCGCAATCCCGTGGCACGCGACGCCGGCGGAACCTACGTGCGGCTCCCGGGAGGCTTCACGATTCCCGACATCGAAGAACCGGTCGTGGTGGCCGGGTTTTCGCCCGTCTTCCCGGCGATCCTGGCGGTCGTGACCGACCTCGGGGGCGCCCGGGCGATGCCGTGGATCGCTCCCGCATTCGCGACGCTGAGCATGCTCGCACTGTTCTTCGCGGGCCTTCGCACGGGTGGCGTCGTTGCCGGCCTCGGCGCCGTCGCCTTGGCCGCGGTATCTCTGCCTCAATTGTGGTTCGCCCGGTTTCCCATGCCGGAGATCGTCGCGGAGCTCTTCGTCGTGTCGGCTCTTCTGGCTCTGGCGATCGCCCTGGCCACCGATGAGCCGCTCCCCGCGGCGCTCGCCGGCGGGTTCCTCGGGATCGCTGCGCTGGGCAAGTTCGAGTTACTCGCTATCGCGACGATCACGCAGACGGCCTACATCGGCGGCAGACTGCTGTGGACCGGCCGCTGGCCGACGCGGGCCTACCTGTGGATGACGGGCTCCTTTGCCCTGATCGTCGTGCACGCCGCGCTCCACTACCTGATGCTACCGAGCCACTACGCCCTGTTCCTCAGGCGGGAAATCTCCTCGAGCTACGCGGGCCGAGCCATCGAAGCACTCGGTTGGCGGCCGGTTGTCGTGCTCGCCGTCTCGATCGCCATCGCACTCGTCATCCTTCTCTCCAGAGGCGGCGGGATTCGCGCCAACCTGGCCAACCCTCGCTTCTGGGGAGCAGGCGCGACCCTGACCGTTGCCGCGTATTTCCTGCGCGACGCGGGGGCATCCGCTCGGCTGACCAACGCCGCCGGACTTCGCGCAGGGCTCGCGCAAACCCTCGCCTGGTTGCAGTGGTATTTGCCGTGGCCGGTTGCGGCGACCCTCGCAGCCATGACCACCGCGGCTGCCGCCGGCGCCTGGCTGCGACGACGACGCCCGAACAGCGGCGCGTCGGCGGCCGCGCAGAAGCCCGACCAGGCCCTCCGCTCCCGCGCACCGAGCGGCCGTGATGAAGGGGCGAACGCGGTGCCGACGCTCGAAACGCTGGCGTTTACCGCGGTGCTGGTGCTCGTCGCGTGCCTGCACCTGTACCGCTCACCGGACACCAACGAGCACATCTGGACGACGCGACGGTTCGTGCCGGTGGTGATACCTGGACTGGCCCTGCTGACGGCGACCATGACCGTGATGGTCCTGCGGCAACTTTCCGGGCGGCGCGGCGTTCTGGCGGCAGGGATCGTGCTGGTAGCGCTGACGGCCATCGTGGCGAATCCGAGCACCGCCGTCATCGGGCAACCACTATGGCAAGGTTCGTTCGAGGCGGCCGGCGACCTCGCGCAGCTGCTGCCGCCCGACTCCGTGGTGCTCATGAGCGTCGACCTGGCGGGCACACACCTGGCCACGACGCTCAACTATGTCCATGCGGCGCGGACGATCGTCCTGCCCTCCGCGATACCGACACCGACGCTTCTCGGTGAGCTGATCGGCTCCTGGCTACAGCGGGGCCGCCCCGTATTCCTCATCACCGGCGACGAGGGCACCTCCTTTTACGCTCCTCGACTTTCACTCGTCGAGGTCGACCGCCGGGCCCTGAGCGTACCGATCCTGGAGCGTACGTACGACCGCCCCCCGCGGCGGATCATCCGCGAGCAGGTGCCCCTGACCATTTCCCGGCTGGGCCCCCGCCCACAACCGCGGTCGACGATCGACATCGGCAACGCTGCCGAGGACACGTTTTTCCACATCTTCGGCTTTCACGGCTCCGAGACGGACCCGCGCGCCGCCGACGCTACGTTCCGCTGGACCACCGGGACGGCCAGGATGTGGATTCCGCCGGTAAGCGCGGTGAGGCTCACGCTGGCCGGCGCCCGGCCTGCAGGGCTTCCGCCCGCCCGGCTTTCGGTCTCGGTCGACGGCGCGCTGCTGCTGAGCAATGTCGAGATCGCGGACGCACCTGCTGAGATCCTCCTCGAGCTGCCCGCGGACGCCGATTCGTCGCCGCCGGCAAGCGAGCGCTCGGTGACAGCTCCAGGGCCGCAGCCCCCTCGCCTGCTGGTCGTCACGTCGACAACGTTCCATCCGCACCAGGTCAGCGAATCGACGGACGTACGCCAGCTCGGGGTGAAGCTCTACCGGGTGGACTTGGTTCGCGGTGCGGGCTCGGAACCCGCGGACGCGGCGGCCCGCAATTGATCGCGGAAGAGCTGCCGTAATCGGCATTGATCGCACGAGAGCCGCCCGAGCCGGCCGCTGGCCCTGATCAGGGAGGGGCTGCCGCGGTCGCCCGCGTCATCATGCCTGGCGCAGGCTCTCGATCTCCTCGACGGTCTGCGGTTTGTGCGGCCCCAGCCGCCGGGCCCCGTCGGCGGTAATGAGGAAATCTTCCTCGTTGCGCAGGCCGCCGAAGTCTCGCCACTTGTCCAGCTCGTCGAAATCGATGAACTCCGCGCAGTGGCCTTCGGATCGCCAAAGATCCATGAGCTGGGGGATGAAATAGATGCCCGGCTCGACGGTCACCACGAAGTCGGGCCGAAGCTCGCGGGCCAGGCGAAGCGATTTGAGGCCGAACTGGGTGCTCTTGGGCTCGCCGTCGTATCCCCCCCAGACCTCACCGAGGTTTTCCATGTCGTGCACGTCCAGGCCCATCATGTGACCGACCCCGCAGGGAAACACCATCGCATGGGCACCGGCAGCCAGTGCCTCGTCGGTATCGCCCTTCATGATGCCCAGGCCCTTGAGGCCGTCGAAGATCACCCGCGACGCGGCGAAATGAGCCTCCCGGAACGGGACGCCCGGAGTCAGAGACCCAACCGCCGCCGACTGCGCCGCTAGCTGCAGCTCGTAGATCGTCCGCTGTCGTTCCGAGAAGCGCTGACCGACCGGAAAGGTGGACGACAGGTCGCCGGCGTATCCGAGGGCGGTTTCCGCTCCGGCGTCGAGCAGAAAGAGATCTCCCTCCGCCAGCGTGTTGGTGTGCACGTGATTGTGCAGGATCTCCCCGTGGATGGTGGCGATGATGGGGAAGCTCGTGCGCCCGCCCGACGCTTCGGCAATGCGGCCGACCTCGGCGGCGATCTCCGCCTCCGTCATTCCCGGACGCGCCATGCGGATGGCCGCCTCGTGCATGGCCACCGAGGTCTCGACCGCTCGTTCGATCTCCGCGACTTCCTCCGCGGATTTGAGCACACGCTGGTCCACGACGGCGCGAATGAAATCCGTCGATGCCCTCGCCGGCACCTCTTCCGGCGCCAGCGCCATGAGCTCCGCCAGCCACGAAGTCGTGTCCGCCCGGTAGGGCGGCAGATAGTGCACCTCCCGGCCCGCCGCCCGCGCCTCGGTAACCACGACGGAAAGCTCGGACAGAGGCCGGGTGTCGTGCACGCCGACCCGCTCGGCCCGCGCCTCGACGGTCGGCAGGTCCCCCATCCAGACGATGTGTTCGATCGTCAGCTCGTCGCCGAATACCGTGGAGGTGCCGGTATCGACATCGACGACGGCGGCGAGGTCGGGCTGGTCCAGACCGAAGTAATACAAGAACGTGCTGTCTTGGCGGAAGGCGTAGCAGTTGTCCGCGTAGTTCATCGGGCTCTCGTTGTTGCCCGGAAAAACGAGCAGACCACTTTCGAATCGCGACGCCAGAGCAGTTCGGCGGCTGACATAGCTATCTCGGGAGAACATGGCGACAAGGATAGGAGAACCACCGCTGCTGCCCAAGTCAATGCGTGCCGGTCAGTTCGGAAGCTCGGCCGTTACCCGAGCGTGGGATCGACTTGAGAGTGGCCCGGCGGCAAGGCATCGTCGTGTCAAGTTCCCGACAAAACATGAACTTTGAAGCCGCATCGACGCTCTTCACGAAAGCGTCGTGTCGCAGACCTCACACTGACGGAGACGATCGTGAAGAAGCGCCTGGCCAAGACCCTCAAGATGTCCTTCAAGGTGGCGTTTCTTGCGGTCGTTGCCATCACTGTCTGGTACGCATACGAGGCTTACGCCCCGGCCGAGGAGGAAGACAGCCTCGGGGAGCTCCCGGTCGCCGTCGCCGCTACCAAGGACATCACGGTGAGCGTGCAGGCAACCGGTGTGCTGCAGCCCATCAAAGTCGTCGAGATCAAGTCGAAGGCCTCCGGCGAGATCCTCGAAATGCCGGTCGAGATGGGTGACTTCGTCGAGGCGGGAGATCTGATCGCGCAAATCGACACGAAAATCCTCGATCAAGAGCTCAAGCAGGTGCAGGCCGACCACCAGAGCGCTGTCGTGCGACTCGGTATCGCTAAGAACCAATACGAGCGTGCGCAGTCGCTGTTCGCCGAGGATCTGATTTCCGAGAACGAGCTCGAAACCAGTCAGCAAAGCTACGCCAACGCCGAGGCGCAAATGCTGCGCAGCGAAGCATCGCTCGAATTAGCGAAGGAACGCATGGCGGACGCAACCGTGCGGGCGCCTTCCGCCGGAACGATCATCAGCAAGGCCGTCGAGGAGGGGCAGATCATCGCCTCCTCGACCAACAACGTGTCCGGCGGTACCACGCTCGTTCAGATGGCTGATCTGACGGAGTTGGAGATTCGCACGCTGGTCGACGAGGTCGATATCGGCCAGGTGCGTGCCGGCCTGCCGGTGGAGAGCAAGGTCGAGGCGTTCCCCGACGAGCAGTTCGACGGCGCGGTCGCCAAGATCGAGCCACAGGCCGTCATTCAGCAGTCGGTGACGACGTTTCCCGTTCTCTCCCGCATCGACAACAGCTCCGGGAAGCTGCTGCCCGGGATGAATGCCGATGTCTCGATCGTCGTTCACCGCAGGCCCGCCGTTCTCACGATCCCCAACGAGGCCGTACGAACGTCGCGGGAGGCCGCCGAGGTCGTCCAGATGCTCGGTCTTGCAACAGACGGCAACGGCGACGCCGAGGGGCGCGACGCCGCTGCCTCCGTGGTTGTCGACTCCGGCGACTCGGCGGCAAGTGGCTCCCCAGGCGCGAGCTCTGGCAGTGACGGCCGTGGCGACTCGCCTAGCACAAGCTCTCGCGGCGGTGCCCCGTCGAGGGCGGCATCCGACGCGGGGCGCGCCCCGGCCGGCGATGACATGCGCGCCCGTTTCGCGAGCATGTCCGCGGCCGAGCGGCAGCGTGCAATCGCGGCCATGCGGGAAGCGGCCGACAAGCGCGACAGCGATCCGTTCGGCGTTGCCGGCCGGCGCGAAGACGCTGTCGTCTTCGTTTACGATCAACTCGGTCAGATCACGACGAGGAACGTCGTCGTCGGTGTGCGAGATTGGGAGAACACCGAGGTGATCGCCGGACTCGAGGTCGGGGATCAGATGGTGCTGCTGCCGAGCAACTCGCTGCTGCGCAGCCAGGCCGCGATCCGAGCATGGGCGAGCGGGCTGAGTGGGATGCCCGGGACACGTAGGGGCGGCCCTCCCCCGTGGGTGCGTCGCCGGTAGTCGACCAACCGCTCCCGCTTGCGTACACGCGCCCGAAACCATGCGGCGCGGGCTACCGCTTGTCTGTGTGGCCGCGTGCGGCGGGGCCGGCTAACCGACGAGATACGCCTGGCCGCTCTGCGCACCCTCCACGCTCTTCGCGTAGGCAAGCGCCGCCCGCGCGGCCGGTACCGGCTCGAAACCGCGGAAGAAGGTGCCGTACGCTTCCATTGCTTCTTCGATGACGCCCGGGCTGACGACATTGATGCGCTGCCCCCGCGGCATCTCGATCGCCGCCGCCTTGACGAAGGCATTGATCGCCCCGTTGACCATCGACGCCGAAGTGCCCTGGCGAATGGGATCGCGGTCCAGGACGCCTGTCGTGAGCGTGAAGGAGCCACCGTCACACACGTATTCGCGCCCGAGCAGCACGAGATTGACCTGCCCCATCAGCTTGTCCTGCAGGCCGATCCAGTAGTCGTCGGCCTGCATGTCCTCGAAGGGCGCGAACTTGACGCTTCCCGTGGCCGAGACAACGGCGTCGAGCCGGCCCACGTCCTCGTACGCGGCGCGTATCGAGTCGCCGTCGGTGATGTCCAGTCGTACGTCGCCGGAGCTACGACCGGCGGCGATGATCTCGTGTCTCTGTCCCAATTCGGAGCGAACGGCGCGCCCGATTGTGCCCGACGCACCAACGATCAAGATCTTCATGCGAACACACTCCATCAGCTAGGTGATCAGCCAGGAGGCCGTTTCTTCTCAGTCGGAGCGTAGCGCCTGCACCGGCTCGATCCCTGACGCCCTCAACGCCGGGGGCAGGCTGGCGACGAGTACGACCACCAGGAGGATTCCGGCTGCACCGAGAAAGGACAGCGGGTCCAACGGGCTCAGACCCAGGAGCATCGACCGCATGGCGGCTGCGGTTGTCGCTGCCAGCAGCGCGCCGACGACCATACCGGGCGCCGACAGGCGCACGGCATCGATGAGAACACGCCGGAGGATCTCGCCGCGGGTCGCGCCCATGGCAATCCGCAGGCCGATCTCCCGCCTGCGCTGAGTCACGGCCAGCGCTGCGACACCGTAGACCCCGATGGCCGAAAGGATCAGGACCATCAGTCCGACCCCGCCGCCGATCCTGCCGCTGGCCCGTTGGTCCTGCGTGGCCCGGCAACGATGGATTCGCCGGGAAGAAGCCGGGGCATCGGCAGTCCCGGATCCACCGCCCGCAGCGCGGCGCGGACGGGCGCGGCCAGCGACGACGGGTCCGCAACCGTTCCAAGGACGATCATCAGCCGCGGGGTGTAGCTCTGGCGCAGCGGAACAAACACGTGCGGTCGGTCCTCCGACGCTCGGCTGGACGCCACCTGCCCCACCACACCGACCACGGTTCGCGGCGTCGCCTGCTCGGACCCTGCCGGCCAGAGGAACTGCCGGCCCAGCGCGGGCCGTCCGGGCCACAGGCGCTCTGCCAGGGAGTCGGTGATCACCGCCACCGCCTCCGCAGATGCATCGTCGCTGCGGCGGACGTCACGGCCGCGAAGTATGGGCGTACCGATGGCCGCGAAGAAGCCTTCGGTGACCCGGGTGAACTCCACCAGCACCCGGCTCTCCGGCTCGTCGGGCCGCTCCGTGGAGGCAGCTCGACCGTAGTTCCCCAAGCGGTCGAGGGGAACGCCGTCGGCGAGAGCAACGGCGGAGACGCCTGGTACGGATCCGATGGCTTCCTGCAAGCCGTCGATGAGAACGCTACCGCCCGCGTCCAGCGTCGGATACCCCTCCTCCGCGAGATCGAGCACCGTCGAGGCGGCCCCTCCCACACCGAAGTCCGTGACCATCATCCGGTCCGGGTGGAACCCGAGGGCGCTGTCATCGGTGTGCTCCAGCGAGCGCAGGAAGAGAGCCCCCACGACCAGCAGTGCGAGGGCCGCCCCCGCCTGTGCCGAAACGGCGATCCGTTGGATCCTCCCCGCCCGGCGTCCGCCGCCGCCGGCATCGTCCTTGAGGGCCGAAACCACCTCCGGGCGGGTGAAACGCAGTGCGGGGAAAAGACCGAACAGCAGCGCCGCTACCAGCGCCAGAACGAAAGACATCGCCAGCACCCATCCGCCGGGTTCGAAGCTGACGCCGGGAGCCGTGATCCCCAGGTCCATCGGCGACACGGTGGCCATGCCGATCATGGCCAGCAGGGTCCCGGTTGCGCCCCCGGCCAAAGCCAGCAAGAAGGCCTCCACCATGAGATGACGGACGACGCGCAAACGGCTCGACCCCAGGGCCAGCCGCACCCCGATCTCCTCCTCTTTGGAAGCCGACCTCGCCAGCGCCATACCGGCAAGGTTGCCGCAGATGATCAGCAAGAGGATGACCACGAGCCCCCAGAGCCCGGCCACGGCGATCATGTCCCAGATCCGGTTCTGTGCCGGGAAGCGGCCGAAGGCGGCCGCGCGGACCGACCGCCGCTCGTTGCTGTCCGGATGCTCGGCGGCCAGACGGCCGAACACGGTCTGCAGGGCGGCCTGTGCCGCGGACCGAGAAGCCCCGGGCGCGAGCCTCCCGAGAACGTGGACCGCATAGCGCTGGCGATCGGAGACGATCGCACCGTCTCCCTCCATCCGTGGATGCTGTGCCAGGGGGATCCACAGGTCCACGGTACTCAAGGTCACCCGGGCGCCGCGAAAACCTTCAGGGGCGACGCCGACGACGGTATACGGGGAGCGGTTCAGCGTGACGGAATGACCGAGAATGTCGTCCCGTCCGCCGAACCGGTCCCGCCAGAGGTCGTGGCTCACCACCGCCACCGCGTGCTGGCCGGGGCCGGCATCCGCGGAGGGAGAAAACCCCCGCCCCCGGGTCGGGCCGGCGCCCAGGACACGGAAATAGTCGCTGGACACGTAAGCTGCATGCACGCGTTCGGCCCCGTCCTCGGCGCCGATGGTGATGTCTTCTTCGATCCAGGCGGCAAGGGCTTCGAAAGGAGTCTCGGACTCCTCGACCTCTGCAAAATCGGGATAGGTCCATCCCCACCGGTCCTCGCCCTCCTCGACCACGACGGGATCCACGATCCGCTCCTGGCCGCTGACGCCCGGAACCGGCGCAACCCAGACGGCATGGACGGCGGTGGAAAGAGCCGAATTCACACCGATGCCCACGGCCAGGGAGAGGACGGTGACGGCCGTGAAGCCGGGAGCCCTGCGGAGAGACCGGAGGGCGAGCCTCACGTCGTTGAGCAGGTCGGAGAACAGCTCGGTGCGGGCGCGCCGGCGCGCCCCCAGCTCGTCGATGCGCCGGCAACGCTGCGCCACGAGCTCCGGGTCACCGAACTGCTCGAGAGCTTCGGCGCGGGCCTCCTCCGGGGACCGCCCGTCCTTCACGAGCTGTTCGATGCGGGTCTCGAGATGGAACCCGACCTCTTCGGCGACACTCGCCTCCAACCTGCGGCCGAACCGATCCAGATGCAAGAGGCGGCTCCCTCGCGGCTTCTTCATGTCAGCTCCTCGTGGGATACGTTCAGGATCGACAGAATCGCTCGGGTGCTGTGAAGCCAACCCTGGAGGTCTTTCGCTACCGCCTTCCGGCCGCTGTTCGTGATCTCGTAGTACTTCGCCTTCTTGCCCTCGTCCGTCTTCACCCACTCCCAGGTCACATAGCCCTTCGCCTGCAAGCGGTGAAGCGCCGGATACAAGGAGCCCTCCTCGACGCGGAAACGCCCCCCGGAGCGGGAAGCTATGTGGTCGGCCACGGCCACGCCGTGCATGGGACCGGCCAGCTCCAGCCCCCTGAGAATCAGCATCTCCAGCGTTCCGTAAAGTCCCCCGGCTTTCACGCCGCCCATGCCGCCTCCTCTGGCATCGATTGTCTACATAGACAGACTATGTCAGATTACGAAAAGCTCCAAGCGGATGTTTCAGGCTTTGCCGTAGGACTTCGCCACAGCGGGATTCAGGTGTCCGCGAAGGCCCGGAGCATCACCCGAGCGGCGGGCACGACCGAAGCGGCGGTGCCCGCTAACCGCGCCGTTGCGTCGCTCGAGCAAGGGCCACCTCGCTAGAACCTCAGCAGACGCGAGACCTTGACGATGATCGCGCGGTCGATGAGATCGGAGTCCTCCGCCACGCGCCTTTCGTTGTAAACGACGTAGATGTCGCTCAACGGTCGGTAGATGTACCGGAGCCGTATGTTGGCCAGCGCCTGGTCGGCCTGGCTGTTGTACTGGATCAGGCCGGCCAGTGAGACGTCGGTGCTGAAGTCGAAGTTCAGCCGGGTGATCACCAGGTCGGTGGAGAAGTCGCCTTGAGGCAAGGTGACGTCGTTGTGGTACCACTTCACGTCGGCATCGAAGCGCGCTCCCACCCGTGTGCCGAACCCCAGCTCGAGCCGGTCGGCGTCGCCGCTCCAGAAGCCGCCGGAGGCGTACTTCAGGTTCGCCGAGAACACCCGGCTGGGATCCGAAGCTGCTTCGATCTCGACGTCCGCATAGCTGTAGCTGCCGCTGGGGATGATCACGCCAGGTGCGATCTCGAACGGTAGATCGTTGTGCTCGAAGCGCCGGTTGTAGGCGACGCTGAGCTTGTCGCCGCGCTTCAGGAACATGTCCCAGTCGAGGTGCAGAAGGCGGCTCAGCAAGCGCCCGTCGGTGTCCGTCGTGTAGAAGATGTTGGCGTGCGGGCTGAGGTTGCGAACCGCGTCCCAGCTCGGATACGGCGTCCAGTGAATCGACGAGGTCGCGGTGCGGATGTCGGTCCGGTTGACGTAGCCCAGCTCGGGATTGAAGTCCTCACCGACGTGCAAGAGGCTGCCGTCAACCTGCCACAAGGGCGTGCCCCAGTCGAAGCGGATCTGACCCGCCGCGTCGTCGCCGTCGCGCCCCGGCGTGTCGGTCTTCATGAACCATGCGTCGACCGTCGTCTGGGCGTTGATGGCCCAACGCCCGTCGGCGCCCAGCTCGCGGTTGTAGTCGTCGCCGCCCGCCTGCCGGTTGGTGAACAGCAGACCGACGTTCGAGCGGCTGCCGAGGTCGCGCCGTAGCCTGCCGACCGTGTAGTTCTCGGAGGCGAGCTCATCGGTGCCCTTGCTCTGCATCGACAGCCCGCCGATCGACCAGCCGCCTACCTTGCCGGTCAACCGCGCGCCGCCGTACAAGGGGACCTCCTCGTTGTCCGCCGAGATGCCGATGCGACGGGAGTGGAAGCCCACGACGCTTCCGCCGAGCCCGGCGCGGTTGAGCCCTGCACCGGTGCCGAAGTCGAAAAGCCCGGCATTCTCCAGGAAAAACTCCCTCTTTTCGGGGAAGAAAAGCGAGAAGCGGGTCAAGTTGACCTGCTGCGCGTCGGCCTCGACCTGTGCGAAGTCGGGATTGACGGTGGCATCGAGGGTCAGGTTGGAGGTCAGACCCCACTTGACGTCGAGCCCGATCTGGCCGCCGACGTCGCTGTCGTACTCCATGTCTCCCAATGGAGTCAGGGTGTTGGTTGCCGCCTTGCCGACGTCGCCGAGCACAAAAGGCTTGAGCTGCAGGTTGCGCGAGCGGGGCGCCTGCAGGCCGGTCACCATTCCCGACATCGACATCCGCGTCGCGTCGAATTGCCGCGGGACCGGCGCCCAGTAGGACTGCTCGCTGCGTCGCCTGACAGTGCGGCGGAAGTTGATGCCCCAGGCGTCCATTCGATCGGGCGTGAACCGCAGCGACCAGAACGGGATCGCGATCTCCACCGTCCAGCCTTCGCCGTTGCCCTCCGCCGCCGCCGTCCAGGCGGCATCCCAGTCGGCGTTGAAACCCTCGCCACGCAGACGCGCCATCGCGCTGGTGCCGCCCTCGCCGACGATCTGGGCGTCGAACTTGGCCCCCATCGGATTGGTCTCGAAGTAGAACCCGTTGCGGTGATCGTGGAACGTGTCGAGCGTGACCGTGAACGAGTCGTTGTTGGAGTGTGGCTGGTCGCGCTTGAGGACGTTGGCGATGATCCCGGTGGGCTCGGTGTCGTAGCAGAAGGCCGAGATGTAGAGGAACTCGTCGTCGAACAGCACCCGAACCTCGGTGCGTTGCGACGCCGCCCTACCTTCGTCGGGAGATGCCTGGATGAAGTCGGTGAGAACGGCGGCGCCGACCCACGCCTCGTCGTCGAGG
>CBDUAS010000019.1:0-14525 GCA_965365185.1 uncultured bacterium
GCCCGCCCCGAAGGCATCGAGATGGAGCCGCAGGATGAAGACGTAGTCGAGAACCACGTTGGCCAGGTTGGCGACGAAGGTCATCAGGAGCACGCGGCCACTCTCTTCACGGCCGAGGAACCAGCCGGTGAGCACGAAGCCGCAGAGCGTTGCCGGGGCGCCCCAGATCCTGGCGTTGAAGTATGCGGTTCCGGCCTCCTCCACCGCCTCGGCCCCCGACAGTAGAGCGAATCCCGCGGCACGGATGGGCACCTGCAGCAGCAAGAGCAGCGTGCCGATCGTCAGCCCGAGAAACAGACCGCGATAGAGCGTCAAGTACACGCCATGAGGCTTCTCCTCGCCCACGGCCTGCGCCGTCAACCCTGTCGTCGCCATACGCAGAAAGCCGAACGTCCAGTAGACGTAGTCGAAGAGAACGGACGCCAGCGCAACGCCCGCCAGGATCTCGCCCAGGTGCCCGAGAATCGCTGTGTCCACCAGCCCGGCCAGCGGAACCGTGACCCCGGCGAGGATATTGAGCGCCGCGAGGCGAAAGTACCGGCTGTAGAGCGTGCGCGGCGCGGAAGCGGGCATCGGCGCGGTCTCGGGTCCTGGGTCAGAAATCCTCGGTGGATTGCTGACCCAGGACACTAGCAGGCCGTCGAAAAAAAGGGCGCCGCGGCCTCGCGGCGCCCTTCCGACGACAACGAGCGGTTGAGGGAACCCGCTGTCGTCAGCCTCCCCGTCTACGGGATCGAATCTGAAACACGGGCTTCACGGGTCGCCTCAACCCAGTTGCATCTGCGGCAGCCGATCCGCCGACATCACGCCCGGCGACAGCTCGATCAGCGATTCGAACTCGATGCCGATCCTCCACCCGGAGCCACCGATCACGGAGCGGCAGACCCGCCCGCGCAGGTTCGCCGGGCGCACGAATTGATCGGCACCAGCCAGAGACAGAACGCACACCGTGCCGACCGAAAGGAGCCGGTCTACCTCCGCGAGGAGCCCCTTGCGACTGATGTCCAGCACGGTACCGGCCGAGCTGAAATCCTCGACGAAGAACTCGGTCCCCTTCAGGTGAACACTGAGGTGCACGGGACACGAGACGGAAACACGCGGATACGTACGCCGGTTCACACCCACCCCCTCTGGCGGCTTTTCCATTGACCGCCGTCCGCGGAGGGGACGCACGCCGAGTGCGCGAACACTCGCCCCACGTGTAAGAGAAGACCTCGGAACCTCGGTCCCCCTCAAAACCGGCCCGACCGAGTCGTGCCGGTCGCCGCGATTGCTACTTGATCACATCCAACGGGTCGTCGAACTCGATGCCGACTTCCCAACCCCGGTTACGAGCCCGCGACCGTCGCACTGCCCCCCAGGCGATCTCGGGCCTGATCGCACCGGCGGCTTCGAGAAACCGAACCCGGTAGCGACCGTGTCGGAGGATACCCTGATCGATGGTCGCCAGCATACCCCCCCGGCTCATATTCACGGTCGTTCCGTTGAGCGGCAGTCCGGCGATATCCTGACGGCTCGCGCGGTGTTCCGGCTCGAGCTGGACGAGGTAGTGGGCCGGCAGACGTTGGTAGGCGCGGCGGTTCGTTTGATCCGTGCTCTTGGGGGCAGCCTTGACCGGGGTCGGCGCCTCGCGATGCGCGGCACCTTCGCCCTTGAGCTCCTGCTCGACAGCACCGATCAGACGAATCGCCTCCAGGAGCTCGAGGCGAGCTGCGGTGGAGGGCCCTTCGATCTCGATGCGTTCCTGCGCCTCGAGCAGGCAACGGATGGCGACGCGCAGATTTCGCCCGACGGTCTTGCGTAGCGACAACAGAGCCCGGGCGGACTCGAGCGATGCCGTTGCCTCTTCGAGCGTGCGGTCAAGGGCGGCGGAGTCTCCGGCTGGCTCGCCTCCGATGCCACGCCGCCCGCGCAGTCTGTCTTCGTTCAAGTGGCCCCCCGGCCTCTCGCTTCGTCAGGAGACGACCCCGCACATCGAAGTCATCGTCGCCCCTTTTCGATGCCGTGGGGCCATTCTCTGCCCTCCGCAACCGGCATGTCAAAGGGAATGAGGCATCGGACGCAAGGCAAATGATTAACAGTGATCACGGGTTACGACCCACAACCAAAAGAGCACACGAGCATACACAAACCCCCTCCAGGATTCATGAGCTGCAGCCGCCAGATGAAACTCGATCGCCCCGCGAACCGTCTACTAACCCGAGTCGACGCCGAACGCAGCGGGGAGGTGGCGACACTGTCCAGCAACTCGGAACAGGAGTCAGAAGATGAGGAACCGATTTTTGGTCGCGCTGGCCCTCGGCGCCATGCTGCTCTCCGCGGGCGTTGTCACTGCCCAGGAACAGGCACCCTGGCTGCACGTTCGCGTCGTCGAACACGGTGAGGACGGTGCTCGAGTGAGCGTCAACCTGCCGGTCTCTTTGGTGCAGGTCTTTGCCGATATCGCCGAGGAAGAGCTGGAAAAAGAGCTGTCCGGCCACGGGTCGCATATCGATCTCGATATGGAGGGGCACGAGATTCGGATCGCCGACGTGCGTCGCGCCTGGGAGGAGCTGCGCAATGCCGGTGACGCCGAGTTCGTGGAGATCCAGGAGGATGACGAGTACGTGAAGATCTCCCGTGCCGGGGACACCATCCTGATCACCTTCGAAGAAGACGGCGACGGCAACGGCCGCGTCGAGGTTCCCGTTTCGGTTGTCGACGCGTTGCTTTCCGGCGACGGCGAGCGGCTCAACATCCGCGCCGCCATCGACGAGATGATCGCCACCAGCGCCGGCGAGATCGTCTTCGTCGAGGACGGCGACACCACCGTTCGCATCTGGATCGAATAAGCGGAGGAGGCCGACTATGCCAACGAAGCTGATCATCGGTCTTCTCCTGGCGCCGGCGATCTTCCTGGCTCTTCTGCTGAGCGCCGACTACGCCATCGTCGACGTCCGCGAGGGCGGCCCGGACGGCATGCGAATCATCGTCCCCGTGCCGCTGGCGCTGGCGCGGCTGGCGCTGAACTTCGCGCCGGCCGAGGCGAAGTACGTCCAGGTGCCGGAGGTCGCAGACTACCTGCCGTACGCCGAGCGCATCGTAGAGGAGCTTCGCCACGCGCCGGACGGCGTGCTGGTTTCCGTCGAAGAGCGGGACGAGAACGTCCGCGTCGAGAAGGTCGGCGACACGCTCGCCGTGTACGTCGTCGACGGAGCCGAGATCGTCGACGTGAAGGTGCCGTTTGACGCCGTGCTCGACATCGTCCGCGCCTACGACGGCGAGGGCTTCGACACGCGTGACCTGCTTCGAGCCGTCGGCCGTGCCCACGGCAATGTCGTGCACGTCCGAGGCGGCGACGAGGAGGTCAGAGTTTGGGTCTGGTAGTCACGCACCGACCCGCGAGCAGCGAAGGGCCGTCGCGCGGAAGCGGCGGCCCTCGTTTCGTTTCGTTCTGCACGGGGAGCAATGCCCGGCAGGCCGAGGGAGGTCGGGTGGACTTCCACCACGGCCTACTCGTGTCCTGAGTCAGGACACGAGCCGCTAGCGACGCCCTACTCTGACGACGCCGCTGAACGTCTCGATGGACACCGCCGCGCCGCCGTCACCGAGATTGAACGCAGCCACCTGCTCGGGCGAGTAGGCCTCCACCAGGCGCCCCTGGTAACCGAACTCGGTTTCGATCTTCCCGGAGTACGTGCTGATTGCGAACGCGGCAGAAGTATCAGACGGCACGAGCATCTCGATGTCGCCGTCGAAGTTCTCGAAGTCCAGCCGCGCCCCGGGCGCGATCTCGCCCTCGAGATAGATGGCGCCGGAAACCGATTCGATGTCACCGGCGGCGATACGACCGCCGATGACACGGATACCACCGGTTAGCGTGGTGATATTCACCGTTCCGCCCACGAGCTCGACCAGCACGCCGCCGGCGACTCCCTCGACGTCGACCTCGGCATCCGCCGCCGTGCACTGAAGGACGATGTCGCCGCCTGCGGAGTCCGCCTCCAGATGGCGCGACGCCCCGGCGTAGACCACGTCGCCGGCCGAGCTCTCCATCGCCACTGCGCCGGAAACACCCTCGACCTCGATCGAGGCAGCCAGTGTGTCCACTTCGACCGCGGCATTCCGGGGCACCATCACCCGGAGATGGGAGTCGCCCACCACGGGCCTGGAATCACGACGTCGACGACGTGGCACGACGACGGCGATTTCGACACGCTCGCCGTCGTGCTCGAATGCCAGCCGCTCGACGCCCTCCCCCAGCGTCCCTTCAACGCGCACCTCGGAGCGATCCCAACCGCTCACCCGGACGCTGCCCGTGACGTTGTAGATCTCCACGTCGACGTCGGCCGAGACCGTGGCGACACGCTCGACGCGCTGGCGCGGCGCCGATGGTGCCGGTATGGCCAGGAGGACCGCAAGGAGACACGCCGAGGTGAAGGCGCCGGGTCGCATCCTCAGCTCAGCTCGATGATCCGGTTGGCGCGCTGCAGCAACTGCAGCTTGTGTCTGTAGTTGCTCGCCAGCCGGCGCGTGAGGGCGGAATTCTGTGGATCTTCGGCAAGCGCCTCACGGGCATTGCGAATCGCCCGGTCGATGACCCGAAGGTTCGTCTCGATCGTCGACACGGTTTCGACATCCAGAAGATCGCGGTTTTCGTAGAGCATCGACAGCAGCCGCTCGATCTCGATAGCGTACTCGGCACCGATCGGTGCCTTCCCACCCATAGCCGCGGTGGTCACCGGCGTTGATTCGGCAGCAGGCGACCGCAATGCGGCGTCCATCGCCGGTGTGCCCACGAGCCACGCCGTGATCGCTGACGACATCACCATGAGCAACATCGCGGCGGCGGCGAGCGTGGCCCACTGCGAGGGGCTCAGCGTCGGCCACCACGCCGACGACGCGGGACCGCTGCCCGACCGGCGAGCGATTCCATCCACCGATGTGAGTGGTACCGGCGCCATACGCCGTCGGATCTCCGGCCAGAGGTCTCTCTCGGGCTCGATCGATGCGGGCAGATCGGCGCATTGCCGGCGCAGCGACTTGAGAAACTCCACGGTACGCCGTGCCTGCACGGAGGTCTGCAACACGCGTTCGACCTCGCTTGCCTCGCGCTCGGACAGCAGCCCGTCGACGTAGTCGTTGAGGTGCTGTTCGTCGATCGTCTTGCTCATCTCTGCAAGGCCTCCCTGAGGAGTTTGCGCGCCCGATGAAGCTGGGCCTTCGAGGTCCCCACCGCTGTGCCGGTGGCTTCGGCGATCTCCTCGTGCCGATACCCCTCGATCTCGTAGAGGACGAATACACGACGCGCCCCATCGGGGAGCGCCGCGATCGCCTCCTCCAGGTCGATGTGCGCTGCCCCGGCCAATCCTTCCTCGTGGTCCGATTCGCCGCGGACCGCCACACTCTCGTAAGGTTCCAACTCGTCCGTGCCGATCAAAAGCGACCACCGTTTGCCCTGCGAGCGCCGGTCAGCAAGCACCACGTTCACCGCCAGCCGATGCAGCCATGTCGAGAAAGCCGCGTCTCCGCGAAACGTCGAGAGCTTCGTCCAAGCCCGCAGAAACACGTCTTGCGCCAGTTCCTCCGCCCGACCCTTGTCCGCCGTCATCCGCAGACACAGGGCATATACGCGACCGACGTGGTCACGATAGAGCTCCTCGAACGCGGCCTGGTCGCCTGCCTGGGCGCGACGGACAGCCTCAGTCACGACGCTGTTTCGCGCCCTGCGCGCCCTCGCTTCGATCCCTGACTCCCCGGTATGCCCTCACGGGCCTGACTCGTTGTTGTCTGCCTCTATGATGCCGGTGCGTACGGTAAGGTTTAGCGGCGTCGGTTCGGGGCGATCGGCTGCGACGCCTGGAGGACGGCGATCTCGGCCTATGCATCGCCCGGGCGCTCGAACAACCCCAGCTGACGTGGGCCCCGGTGCCGGGCGTCCTTGCCGCCTTCATCCTGCTTGATCATGTTCGACACGCCCAATCCCACGAGCCGGATCTTCCGGCCCTCCAGGGGCACGCGGTCGATCAGTTCGCGAGCCACCCGCAAGATCTCGCCGGCCGTCCTCACCGACACAGGCGGCGTATGCGAGCGGGTGATCGTGGAAAAGTCCTGAAACCGCACCTTCAAGATCACGGTGCGCGCCGACAGACTCCAACGGGCCAGGCGCCGCTCGAGATCGGCGGCAAACGTCTCCAGGTCGGACCAAACCGCCTCCCAGGAGCGCCGATCGATTTCGTACGTCGTCTCCGCGGAGATCGACTTGGGTTCACCCGGGGGCTCGACCCGGCGAGGATCGCGGCCCTGCGCAAACCCCCAGAGCCGTCGACCCGACTTCCCCAGCAACGATCCCAGCTTCTCGGGCGTGCTCTCCGCGATCTGACCGATGCGCTCGAATCCGTGTCGGCGCAGCCGCTCGGCGCTCGCCGGACCCACGCCCCAGAGCTTCTCCACCGGAAGCCCCGAGAGGAAGTCACGGGCGTCTTCCGGACGAATGACCGTGAGCCCGTCGGGCTTGTCGAGGTCGGAAGCCAGCTTCGCCAAGAACTTGTTCGTCGACACTCCCGCCGAAGCAGTCAAGCCGGTCTTCCGCCGTATCGAGCTCCGCAACGACTTGGCGATATCGACCGGTGAGCTCACATGATGCGTGACGTCGAGGTAAGCCTCGTCCAGCGACAGCGGCTCGACCCGTTCCGTCCAGGCTTCGTAGATGGCAAAGACCTGCGCCGAGATCTCTCGGTATCGCTTGAACCGCGGACGCAGGTAGACGGCGTCCGGGCATAGTCGGCGGGCGCGCTGCATCGGCATCGCCGAGTGCACACCGAACTCCCGCGCCTCGTAGGACGCCGAAGCGACCACCCCACGGCGACCGAGCCCGCCGACGATCACCGGCTTGCCGTGGAGCTCTGGGTCGTCGAGTACCTCGACGCTCGGGTAGAAGGCGTCGAGGTCGAGGTGCAGGATCTTGCGCGGCCAGTCCGCGCCGATGAGGGTGAGAAGGCCGGACACGCCGCCATGGTAGCAGGATGGGTTCCCCACGAGCCGAGATGCCGGGTGAGAACCTGCCCGCAGGAATTTGCCGGCGCGGGGGCGCCGGCACGAGCCCGGAGGGCGCCTGCCGTAACCTCGTCGCAATCGAGGGCGGGTGGGACTCGGCTGCCACCTCCACCACGGGTGCCACCCCAGCCGGCAGGTGCGGCGATCACCAACCATTCACCGGCGGCCGAGCCCTCACCGGGACCCTCTTCCCCCCGTCACTGATACTCCTAGACAACTCTTGACGCTGAATCAAGAGGAAAAAGAAGTTTTAATTAGCAAAACAATTCGAAAGTAATCATGAGTGGGCAATAATGCCCACAAGAGGCGCCAAGGAAACCGCGGCCGTGGTGATGCGACGCGTTCAGTATCGCCAGGACATGTCGGCGCCCGGTGGCGCCGTCGCGAGCATGCGAGCGGCCATTTGCGGCAGGATGCGCTGGTTGTAGGTCAGCCGCGTGAGTCGAACGGAGAGCTCGTCCGGCGGGCCGGAGTAGCAGTGCGGATGACGGTAGCCGTAGGTAACAGAGCCGCCGTAGTACGGATCGGCCGTCTGCTCGAGGAAATCCTCCAGCAGCATCACCGCCTCCTCGAGATAGTAGTTGTCCTCATCGCCCACGGCGATGTGGAGCTTGCCCTCGAGCTGTGGGCCGAGGGTCTCCCAGTCCCGCTGGATGATGTGGCTGAGGTCGTAGTTGTCGCGCATGTAGTGCGCGACCTGCCGATCGATCACGCCCGTGTCCGGATCCCACAGCGGTGCCGGAAACCCGTCCTCGGCGACCGGCCCATAGACGGCGTTCCAGACGGCAAGTTGCTGGCCGGATCGAAATCGCGTGCCCAGAACTTCCTCCATCCGGGTCGCCTGCTTCAGGCTCATGTCCACCTGCCCGTCCACGTCGTGGCGGAACGGCCGAATGGGGTCGTGCATCCAGTCGCTGTCGGGATAGAAGGCGTTGTCGTCCTCGTAGATGTTGACGAGCTGGTAGTAACGGAAATCGATCGGATCGGGGCAGTTGACCCACGCGCCGTTGAACATGTCCGGGTAGAAAACCTGCCATGCCAGCGATTCCCAGCCACCGGTGGAGCCACCGTACAACGCTCGCGCCCAGCCCTCGCCGATGGCGCGAAAACGCTCCTCGATGAGCGGCATCAGCTCCTGCGTCAGGGCGTCACCGTAGGGGCCGAGGTTGGCCGAGTTGACGGCGTAGGAGTCATCGAAATACGGGTTCGGGTGCTGCATGGTGACGATGATCATGCGCGGCAACCGACCCGACACCCAGTCCTGGTAGAACTGGTGGCTGGCCTCGGCGTAGGTGAGGTCGTATCCGGTCAAGCCGGGCCCCGGTGGCTCCTCGGCAAACCCCACCGGCGTGTAGAACGTGTCGTGGAAATGACCCTGGTAATAGGCGACGGGGTAGCGAGCCTGCGGATTCTCGTCGAACCCCTCGGGCAGCAGCACGATCGCACCCAGGTACATGTCGGCACCCCAGAACTGGCTCAACAGCTCCGAGCGGATCTTCACGTGCTTGACGTATTCCGTGTCTTGCGGCTCCTCCATCGGTGGAATCACCGAGGCCAGCTCGAGGCGGAACGTGCCCCCGACCTGTGGATCGATGCGCAGCGTTTGCACGTCGCTGTAGAGATTTCCGGGTGAGATGCGCCAGTTCTGTCCCTCCCATTGGTCCATCGGCGCCTTGATGGTGTGCCCATCGCTGCGGTCGAAGGTCGTATACACATGCAACATCGCCTGTACGCGATACTCACCGGCCGGCAGATCTTCTACATCTGCGACCGGGTAGCCGGGGGCCGTTCGGTCGACGACAACCGGCGCACCGGTGGCGAAACCTTCGACGTCGCGGGCGAAAAGCGGCTGTGACCCGGAGCCCCAGTTGGCCACCTGGAACCGCGGCTCCCCATCCGGAAGGTTGGAGACCATCAGGAACAACCGCCCGTCGAGTGGGGTCTCGGCGAGCCCCTCGGCGATGGTGACCTCGAAGACCAGATCGGGCCGCAGCCGTGCAGCACCGAGAGCACATCCGGCCGTCCCCGTCAGCAACAGCAGAACCAGTGTCGTCTCCAGCCGCCTCACGTCGATCGCACCTCCGCCGAGCTTCTTCCCGGCTCCTCCGCGCCGTTGCTTTCCGGCGCCATTAGCAGCATCGCCAGCAGCGCGCAGCGTTCGAGCGACCGCGTCACGTCGATGTGCTCGTGCACCGCGTGCGCGCCGTCGCCCACGGCCCCGAGGCCATCGAGTGTCGCCGCCAGCGGGCTGGTCAGGTTTCCGTCGGAGCCGCCGCCGGCAAAACCCTCCTCGATGTGCAGCCCGAGCTCGGCGGCGAGACCGCTCGCCAGCTTCCACAGCGCCTGGTTGCGAGCATTGCGTTCGAGCGGTGTCCGCTCCACAGAGCCCGAAACCTCCAACCTCACTCCTTTTGTGACGGGCACGAGTGAGCGGATTGCCGCCGTGATTCTTTCCGCTTCGGTGCTGTCGGGAACCCGCACGTCGACGATCGCTTCGCTCTCCGGAGCGATCACGTTGGCACGCGTGCCGCCGCCGATCACACCGACGTTGACGCTCACCCCGCGGGTCGGGTCGTTGAGCTCGAACAGGCGCTGCACCTGGTGCGACAGCTCGAGGATCGCGCTCGCTCCCGACTCCGGATCGAGCCCCGCGTGGGCCGCCTTGCCGGTCACCCTTATGACGAACTGGCCGACTCCCTTGCGGGCGGTCTTCAGCTTCCCGCTGCGCCCCAGCGCCGGCTCCATCACGAAAACTCGCGATGCGTGGCGCGCCAACCGCACGATCAGCGGCGCCGATTCGCGCGAGCCCACCTCCTCGTCCGAGTTGACGAAGAAGACCGGCATCAAGGCGGGAGCCAATCCCATCCGGTGCAGCGCCCGGAGTGCAAACACCGTCTGCGCCAGCCCGGCTTTCATGTCGAATACCCCGGGCCCGCTCATCAGGGAATCGTCGATACGTACCGGCATCTCCCGGAGCGTGCCGAGCGGCCAGACCGTATCGCAATGCCCTAGAAGCAACTGCATCGGCGACGTGCCGTTGTCGGAAATCGGCGCGCTCAGGTCGAGCTCGACGCCGCCGAAATCACGACCCGCAGGTGCCGCCAGGAGTTGACCTCCGCTTTCCTGCCCGGGCAAGCGCCGAACCTCGTACCCGATGTCGTCCAACGAACCTTCGAGAAGGTCGAAGACGGGACCCTGGGCCTCGGGAACCAACGACGGCGATTCGTTCACCACGAGCTTCTCGATGAACGTCAGCAGATCGTCCTTTTGCGCCGAAACGGCGGCAAGCACGTCCTGTGAGGAAACACCCTCGGTGGAGACGGAAGATGCGACGCGCGATCGGGACCTGGCCGTGTCGCTCATATCGGTGCCTCGTCACTCCGTTAGCAGGCCGTGATGAAAACGCGCGGGAAATCCGTTTTCATCACGGCCTGCTGGAAACGCAGCGTCCTGGCCACTTCTGAGGTGGCCGCGCGGTTGTTGACGTCGGAGCGCTCGACCACCCGGCATTCATTGTAGACGACAACGCCGCCGGATCCAGACAGATAAACCGGGCCGGCCGCGCTCGTCCGCCGGCAAACGGTCCGAGCCTAACCCAACGGGACACGACCGGATAGCGGCGGTAGCGGGCTACACTGCCCCGCATGACGATGACCTGGATCGCGCTTGCCGGGTACGTGGCCGGAGCCTTGCTGCTGGGTTGGCGGGCGCGTGCTCACCACGATCGCGGCTCGGCGTATTGGACGGCCGACCGCGATCTGGGCGGCGCCTCCGTCGGCCTGTCGATCTCCGCCGGGTTCCTGTCGATCTCCTGGTCGTGCGTGTACGCGGTTCAGCTCTTCTACTGGTTCGGCCTCGGTGCCATCTGGTTGATTACCGTTCCTTGGATGCTGGCTCTGGCGGCGATCTACGTGCTGTCGCAGCGGTACCATTCGCTGCCGTCCTTCAGCCAGCCCGAAATGGTCGGCAATCGATTCGGCGCCCACGCCAAGCGCGTCGTTGCCGTCGCCCTGTTTTTCGTCTTTCTGGTGTGGGGCGGCGCCGAGATCTACGTCGCCGCCAACCTGCTCGCACCCGGGCTGGGCATCTCGACGGGCGCGATGATCCTGATCATCGCCGCGGTCGTCGGGACCTACTCGACCATGGGTGGGTTTCGCGCCGTCGTCAGCACCGACAAGCTGCAGTACAGCGTCGTGGCCCTGTACATCGTTGCCATGGCCTGGCTCGCCTGGGTCGGCCTACGAGAGGCCGGCGCGGTGCTGCTGGAGTCGACGCCGCGTTCGATCTCCGGGAATCCCGCCTTCGCCGCGGTGGGCGGACGGCTGGGTGCTCGATCCGGACTGCCCTGGCACGACGTTTTGGCGCCCGGGTCGGCACTCATCGTGCTGACGCTGGCCGCCTATTTGCCGGGGTGGGTGTTCGAGACCGACCTCTGGCTGCGGGTGCAGGCGGCCCGGGACCGCGGCGCGGCGCGCCGTGGCGTCGCCCTCGCGATGCTCAACGCGCTGCTGTTCGTCGGCATCCTGCCGCTGTTCATCGGCGTCGCCGCGTTGGCGGTCTTCCCCGCCGACAACGGCTTCCCGACGGAGCTGGGCAACGAGGGCGACGCCATCTTCGTGGCCCTGGTGGAGAATTTCGCCCCCGCCTGGCTGGGTCTGTTCGTGGCCGTCGGTCTCACGGCCGCGGCGATGAGCACGATCGACACCTGCGCCAACGTGATGGCGTTGAGCCTCGCCTACGATCTCGGCGAGGTCCAGCATCGCCCGAACGGCGAGATCCTGTCGCAACTCGCCACCGCCGGATCGGTCGCTCTGGCGACGCTGTTCGCGTTCAACACCGAGTCGCTCTGGGACATCTTCTACCTGTCGTCGGGAATCCTCACCACGACGGTCGCCTTTCCGGTGGCCGCCGTCTTCCTGCCCTGGGCGACGCCGGCCATGGTAACGGCGTCGGCGACCGCCGGCCTGGTGGCCACGGTCCTCGCCTACTTCCTGGAGTCGCGCGGATTCCTGGCGACCATCGAGCCCGCCTGGATGTCCGCGTCCGGCCTTGGATACATCCTGTGGGGGATGGCCGCCGCAGCACTGGCCGCCGTTGTCGGCAGGTTCTCGACCCGCTCTGCAGCGGGCTGATCGTGGCCGGCCCGGGGGGTCAGTCGACGACCAGCTCCACCGGCGGCAACGGCAACCCGTCCTTGTCGTGGCCGGCCTCCCGATAGATCTCCAAGAACGTCCTCACCACCCGCGCATCGAGCTTGTCGCCCGCTTCCCGCTCGAGCATGGCGACGACCTCCGCGGGCTCCATCGGCTTCCGGTACGGCCGATCGGAGGTGACGCCCTCGAATACGTCGCAGACCGCGATGATGCGCGCCCCGATGGAGATCTCCTCTCCCTTCAGTCCGTAGGGGTAGCCGCTGCCGTCCATCTTCTCGTGGTGCTGCAGAACGATGTCGCGTTCGCCCCGGAGAAACGCGATCGGTGCGAGGATGTCGGCGCCGTAAACGGTGTGCTTCTTGATCTCGGCGTACTCCTCCTCGGTCAGGTCGGTCCGCTTGTTGAGGATCGCCTCGTCGATGCCGATCTTGCCGACGTCGTGCAACATGCCCGCCCGGCGGACGACCTCGATCTCCTTTTCGGTCATGCCGAGCCGTGCGGCAACGGCGGCGGCATAGCGCGATACCAGCTCCGAATGGCCGCGAGTGTAGCGATCCTTGATCTCGACGGCCTCGGCCAGCGACATCACGAGCTCGAGATAGCTTTCCTGCAGGTCGCGGTGCAGCTTGGCGTTTTCCAGCGAGATGGCGCCCTGAGCCGCGAAGGCCAGCATCAGGTCGAGATCCTCCGGCTCGAAGCGGCGGCGCGCGGAGTGGCTATCGACGTACACCACGCCCATGAGCGACGCCGAGGCGCCCGAGCTCTTCAGATAGGCCTGCGAGTAGGTCAACGGGATGGCCACGATGCTGCGCAAGTCCAGCGCCTGGATGCTCGCCTGGGTATCGAAATCCGGGTCCTCGGCAACGTCGTTGATGAGCAGCGGCTCCCCGCTGTCGACGACGCGAGAAATCACGCTCCCGCTGATGCCCCTGTCGGCAATCGACAAGCCGTCCCGCTCCAGATTCTTCTCATAGACGGTCTGCATCTCGCCATCATCACGTCGCAGCAGAATCATGGCGCGGGTACCGGAAGCGATCTCGAGCATTCCCTCGAGCAACAGCTCGAACACTTCTTCCATCTCCAGCGAGGTGGTGATCGCCTTGTTCACCTCGATGAGCGTGCGCAGGTTCTTGACGTCACCGAGGGCCTTGCCGCCGAAATCTCGGCGAAGCTGGGTCAACGTCATCTCGAGACGGGAGTCTTCGGTCGAAAACCGAACCGGGTGCTCGTCGTCGGCACCCAGAACCATGACATCGCCGTTGACGAGGCGCTGGCGCTCTGCCCGTGACCCGTTGACAAAGAGGCCGTTTGTAGACAGGTCCTCGACCGTATAGGCGCCGTCCTCGAGGCTGATCACCGCATGTCTACGGGAGATGCTCGGATGGCCGAGCACGACCTCGCAGGAAGCGTCCCGCCCCAGCACCGTGCTGCGCCGGGGGTCCAGTACGATGAAGCTCTCGCCGCCGGTAGGATCGTTCCAACACAGACTCGGCATCTCACGTTCCTGTTCCGTCCCCAGACGACGAATCCGGCGAGAAGGCCGATCAGCCGAGAGCGGCCACGGCGGTATCGCGCACCGCCTTCAGATCCGTCTTGCCGGTACCCAGGATAGGCAGCTCGGCCACCTTCACGAAATCATCTTTTCGCGGAATGAACAGATTCGGCAACCCCATGGCCTGCAGCTTCTCCAAGACCCCCGGCAACTCCTCGGTCTCGGCCGTGTGCACGACGACGATGCGCTCGCCGCGCCGCGGGTCGGTGACCGCGGTCACGGCGAACAGCCGTTCCGACGCACCGGCCGCCTCGTGCAGCTTCTCCTCGATGACGCCATGGGGGACCATCTCTCCGCCGATCTTCGAGAAACGCGCCAGCCGGTCGGTGATGGTGAGGAATCCGTCCTCGTCCAGCACACCGATATCGCCGCTGATGTACCACTCGCCATCCATGGCCTTGGCCGTGCGGTCGGGCCGATTCAGATAGCCCTTCATGATGTTCGGGCCGGCGATCTGCACCATTCCCGGCTCCCCGGCGTCCAGTGGCTCTCCTGTATCGGGATCCACGATGCGCACGGAAACGCCCGGGAGGGGTTGGCCAACCGTTCCGCGGCGGGACCCCGGCTGGTAGTACCCCGCGGCACGGAAATCCGGAGCGTTGAGCGAAACACCCGGCGAGCACTCGGTGGCACCGTATCCCTCGTACGCCGGCAGGCCGAAGGTGTCCTCGAATAGCTCGGCGAGCGCCGGAGGCAGCTTTTCGGCTCCGGCGATGGCCAGCCGCAGGGATCCGAACTGACCCGGCGCACAGAAAAGCCCATCGTCCATCGGACGTTATCCCCCG
>CBDUAS010000020.1:0-14433 GCA_965365185.1 uncultured bacterium
CCCATTGCCAGCAGGGAACATTCGGACGCGTCTGAAACGGCGCCCTTCCCCATGAAGGTGGAGACCACCGGCAAGCCGCGCGCTTCGACCAGACGGCGCAGATGCTTGCTCGCGAGCTTGCGGATAGCGCCGTTGCCCGCCAGAAACAAAGGGCGCTCTGCCTGTCGCAATCGCTCGACGACGGCGTCGACGGCGCGGTAGTCGGCGGCCGGTCGCCGCACCCGACGCGGCTCGATCGGCTTCGCTTCGCCGGCGTCCAGCTCGGCAAGGCTCTCGGGCAGCTCGATGTGGGTGGCGCCGGGCTTCTCCATCTCGGCGAGCTTGAACGCCTTGCGCACCACCTCAGCGACGATCTCGGGGGAGGTGATCGTGGCGTTCCACTTGGTGATCGGGCGGAACATGCCGATGACGTCGATCTGCTGGTGGCTCTCGTGGTGCAATCGGTCGAGGCCACCCTGCGCCGTAATCGCCACCAGCGGTGCCTTGTCGAGGTTGGCATCGGCAATGCCGGTAATCAGGTTGGTGGCCCCGGGGCCGAGCGTGCTGAGGCAGACGCCGGCGTCGCCGGTGAGGCGTCCCCACACGTTGGCGATGAAGGCGGCGCCCTGCTCGTGACGGCACGGAACGAACTCGATGGGCGAATCAGCGAGGGCGAACAGCAGCGCCTCGTTCTCTTCGCCCGGCACGCCGAAGATGCGGCGTACGCCCTCGGCTTCGAGACACTTCACGAACAACTCGGCGACGGTCATGAATCGATTCTATCGAGCGCCGCGTTCATCTCGGCGACGAGGGCGTCGATATCCTCGCGGGTGGTCCGGGTGCTGGTCACGCAGGCGCGCAGCGCCAGGCGGTCGCCGAGCTTGACCTTGGAGACCCACGCCCGGCCGCTGTCGAGGACGTTTTGCAGGACATCGTCCAGGCGACGCTCACCGCTGTCGATGCGCGGGTGGGAGACGCAGCAGATGGGCAAGGGAGAGGAGGCGACGTGCTCCCAGCCGGCCCGCGTAAAGGCCTGCTTCATGTAGTCGCCGATCTCCGCCTGTCCGTCGATCATCGCGGCGTAGCCGCTCGCGCCCCTCGTGGCCAGGGCGACGAACAGCTTCAGGCCGATGAAGCGGCGGGACCACTGCACCGAGGTCACGTAGTTGTCGACCACACCTTCGGTGAGCAGCGGCATGTAGTCGGTGCTCACCCGGAAAGCCTCATCGAGCACGGCGGCGTCGCGGCAGAAGAACATGCCGGCGCCCATCGTCACGTTGAACCACTTGTGGGCGTCGCAGGTGATCGAGTCGGCTCGCTCGATGCCGCGCAGGTGCTCGCGCAGCCGCGGGCTGAGGATCGCGGCGCCACCCCAGGCGGCGTCGACGTGGAACCAGACGTCGTGCTCGCGGCAGACGGCGGCGGTCTCCTCCAGCGGATCGATGATGCCGGCCGACGTGGTGCCGGCCGTCGCGATGACCATGACGGGGGTCTCGCCGTTGTCGCGGTCGGTTTGCAGGCGCTGGCGCAGAGCGCCGAGGTCCATGCGCAGGTCGTCGTCGACCGGCACCACCCGCAGAGCGTCGCGGCCGACGCCGGTCATGGCGCAGATCTTGGTGAACGAGTCGTGCGCGCGCGCCGAGTGGTAGATCGTTGGCCGCACGTCGGTACCCGCCAGGCCCCGGTCGCCGTAATCGGGGATCCGCGTGGTCAGAGCGGCGAGCACCGCGGTCAGGTTGGCCTCCGATCCGCCGGTGGTGAAATGGGCCCCGCAGGTCTCGACCGGCAAGCCGAACCGGCCCGCCAGCCAGCGCAACACGTGTTGCTCCATCTCCACGGCCGCCGGTCCGTGCGACCAGACCGCGAGCTGCGGGTTGTAGATCGCCGCGAGCAGGTCGCCGGCGACGGCCTCCGGCACCGGCGTGGGGTTGAAATAGCCGAAGTAGCGCCGGTGGATGGTCTGCACGGCCCAGGTTTCGAGCATGTGGGCGACGTCCTCGACCACGGTTTCGGCGGCGAGCGGCTCGGCGAACGAGTAGGTCTGCTCGAGGTGGTGACGGATCTCGACCGGGGTCGGTGCGCCGCTGACGTTCAGCTCATCGATGCGGTCGAGGTATCGCTCGCCGCGCTGCAGCGTTTTTCGAACGATCGAGTCCATGATGTCACCGTCCCATTCGCTTCCTGGCAGGCGCGGCGCCTCTTCCTGGCAGGTGCGGCACCCCGTCGCGCTTTGACGTTCGGCTTGCGGGCAACCGACGCTCGAGTCGAACCGACGTTACCCTGCGGCGCGATCGAGCGGCAGCGCCTCCTGTGGCTCGACGTACTTCTCGTGGCCTTCGAGCCGCAGCAGGTAGCGCTTGCGCCAGAGCTCGCCGCCGTAGCCGCCCCGGGTCCCGTCGGCACGAACGACCCGGTGGCAGGGGATGACGATCGGGATACGGTTGGCACCGTTGGCGCCGCCGACGGCACGCACCGCCCGCCGGTTGCCGACGGCGCGGGCGATGTCCTCGTAGCTGCGGGTCTCGCCGTAGGGGATCTGCTGGAGCGCCGACCACACCCGGCGCTGGAACTCGGTCCCCGGTACCACGAGATCGATGTCGAATTTCGTCCGTCTGCCGGCGAAGTACTCCGCCAGCTCGTGCTCCACCTGCTCGATGTGGCGATTACTGCCCGGGGTGACGACGCAGTTCATGTACTTGCGCAGGCGCTTTACCTGGCTTTCGAGCGTCGACCGGTCGGCGAACTCCAGCATGCACAGGCCGGCTTCGCTGGCGCCAGCGACCAGCGGGCCGAGGGGAGTGAGCACGCGGGTCATGACGACATGCCCCAGATCTTCGTTCGCGCTCCGCCCCGGCGTCTCGCCGAACAGGTGCGCGAACGCATCGTTGAAGCCCGATAGCGATTCGTAGCCGTGGTCGTAGGCGGCGCCCATGATGTCGTCTCCGTTGCGGATCTGCCCCAGCGCCAGCCCCAGCCGGCGGGCCCGCTGGTAGGCGTGGAAGGTCATGCCGTGATGTCGTTTGAACCAGCGCCGCACGCGCGCCGGATCCAGCCCCGACGCCGCCAGGTCAGCGTCCTTGAAGCGCCGCGCGGGATCGTCCTCGATGCGCCGAAGCAACCCCGCGAGCCACTCCGGCGCCGCCCCCTCGGGGCGCATCGGGGCGCAGCGGCGACAGGGCCGATAGCCGGCGGTCAACGCATCGCGCGTGCTGGCGAAGAACTCGACGTTCTCCTGTCGGGGCTTCTTCGCCGGGCAGGTGGGCCGGCAGAAGATCCCGGTGGTGCGTACGCCGAGGTAGAAGACCCCCTCGTAAGCCGGGTCGCGGCGCAACAACGCGCCGTACATCTCGGCGCGCGTCGGCAGATCTTCGGCCCGGCGGAACGGTGTGTCGGTGGCTCGCATGGCCCCAGTGTAGTGGGCTGTGGTCGGGCTTCCACCGAAAACTGGACGGGGAATTCCAGCGGAAGCTTGTTTCTCGCGGGTGGCCCTGGTCGCCAACCTGACGCCGGCACGGCGGGCCGCAAGCCTGGACCCCGTCGGTACGTTGCGTTCCGAATAGCAGAGGAGCGAGACCGGGGCTGCGCTCCGAATAGCAAAGGAGCGCGACCGCGGTCGCGCTCCTGCATGCCACGACGCGAAGGGCGAGAGCCGATCGAATCAGGCGGCCTGTTGGCGCTAGTTTAGCCGCTGCTTCAGCGCTCGCGCCATGGCCGCCAGCTCATCGCCGTCCGGCTCCAGCAGGACGTACTCGTCGGGCTCGTACGACCGCCCCATGGGGATGCCGGGCTGGCGAAAGCGCATGGCGCTCGCCCGCCGGCGCTCGGTGTACACGTGGAATTCGCGCGCCCGCGTGGCTGCCGCAACCCGCAAGATGTTGCCGGAATCGATGCCCACTCCCGGCATGACAACGATGCGACCTGCCGCTTTCTCGACGAGGGCCGTGATGAGGTCGAGGCCTTCCGGCGCCGAGGGCTTCTGCCCCGAGGTCAGGATACGGTCGACACCCAAATCGATCAAGGATTCGAGAGCTTCGTAGGGGTCGCGGCACACGTCGAAGGCGCGATGGAACGTCACGGATAGCGGTCGAGCCTCCTCGATCAGCGCCCGCGTCGCCGCCCGGTCCACCTCCCCCTCGGGTGTCAGGCAACCGAAGACAACGCCCGTAGCCTCCGCCGCGTGCACCGCTTCGATGTCGCGTTCCATCACCGCGAGCTCGCGCCGGCCATAGACGAAGTCGCCGCCGCGCGGCCGAATCATGACCATGACATCGGCGCCGACGTCCTCGACGGCGCGCTGGATGGCGCCGAGGCTGGGCGTCGTCCCACCCTCCACCAGGTTGGCACACAGCTCGACGCGGTGGGCGCCGGCGGCCACGGACGCGGCGGCCGACTCCACCGAATCGACGCAAGCTTCGAGCAGCATCATCTCGCCTTCCTTCGGTTGAGCTCATAGCAGAGTATCGCCGCGGCAACACCGGCGTTCAGCGAGTCGGACCGCGCATCGACCGGAACGCCGATGATCTTCGCCGCCGCGGAGCGGACGGACGGCCGCACCCCGGACCCCTCGTTGCCGACCGCCAACGCCCAGGGCGGCGTGTTTTCGGCGTTTGCCACGTCGTCGCCTTCGGGATCCGCGGCGAGCAGTTGCACTCCCGTCGCCCGTACCCAGCCGAGTGTCTCGTCGCACGACGCGCGCACGATGGGTACCTGAAAGCACCCGCCGGCGCCGGCGCGCACGACCTTCGGGTTCCACGGATCGACCGTTCCGTCCAGCGCGATCACCCCGCTCATGCCGAACGCCGCCGCCGTGCGCACCATGCTTCCGAGGTTACCGGGGTCCTGTACCGCGTCGGCGATCAACACGCCGTCGGCGCCGGCTTTCAGGGTGCCGAAGCCCGCTCGAGGCGCTTCGCAGACCAGCAAGATGCCCTGCGGGGTGACCGTTCCGGCGAGCTCCTCGAGGAGATCGTTGTCGACGGTGACGACGTCGAAACGGGCTCGTCGTAGCAGCTCGGCAAGCCGCCCGTCGTCGAGCTCGGCGAGGCGCGGCGACAGCACCGCGAAGCGCACCGGAATCGCCGCCGTCAAGGCGGCGCGAGATGACCGCACACCCTCGACAACGAAGCACTCTTCGCGCTCGCGCTGCTTGCGCCGTTGCAGACGCTGCAGCAAGCGCATACGGGCCTTGGAGAGGGTCATGTTCGGCTCCGTGGAGGAATCGAGGGCGCTTGCCGGAGGGGCCGGTCTGCGTCTCACCCGCTCTGAATGGTAGCAGCGCTGCGGATCACGGCAACGGGTGGGGTGCGTCGCGCAGGCTGCCAGCTCGCACCCCGAATCACGGGAGGCTGAAGGGGAAACGCCGGCAAGAAACGGTATCGGGATCTGCACAAACGAAACATCCTTGTGGTCGGGCCGTATTTTCTTTAAGTTGTTTGGGAAATATTTGTTTCATCTTGTTTGGCATACGGGGGAGCAGCCTTGGGACGCAACTTTCTCGGGGAGTTCGAGCAGATTGTGTTACTGGCGATGGCACGTGTCGGTGAGCACGCCTACGCCGTATCGATTCACGACGAGATCCTGCAGGCCACCGGCCGCTCGGTGTCGATTCCCGCCGTCTACGTGACCCTTTCACGGCTGGAAAAGAAGGGCCTGACGACCTCGTGGATGGGCGAGCCTTCGCCGACGCGCGGCGGTCGCGCGAAGCGCTACTTCGAGCTCAGCGACAAGGGGCGGCGAGCGCTGGAAAAGTCCCGCGAGGTTCTCGATCAGCTCTGGGAGGGCCTCGAGCTGGAGGCCAAGTGAAGGTGACGCGCGCGAGCGAGAAGCCGCCGAAGTTGGCCCGTGCGTTGCTGCGTTCGGTCCTGCCGCGCGAGCTGCGTGACGACGCCGTGGAGGAGCTCGACGAGAAGTTCGCCGAGTACGTTTCGAGCCTCGGCGCTCGGCGGGCCCGGAGCTGGTACTGGCGCCAGGTCAGCGGATCGCTCCACCCACGGCTGTGGCGCGCCGGCCGTAGCCCGCTCGGCGGCCGAAGCCGGCCCGTGCTGGCCACGGATTGGAGCCGAGACGTGAGATTCGGCCTGCGCATGCTTGCCAAGACGCCGACGATGACGGTTGTCATCCTGGTGACCCTGGCGGTGGGCATCGGCTTCAACGGCGCCATGTTTTCGCTGGCGAACACCATTCTGCGCAACGAGCTGCCACTCGAAGGCGCTGGAGACCTGCTGTTCATCGAGTCCACCGACCTTTCGGAGGGGCGCGATCGCATGCGGGTCTCGTACGCCGATTACAGGGACTTCGCCGCCGCCGGGCGCGCATTCGACGGGCTCGCCGGGTGGGCCCCGGCAAGCATCAACCTCAGCGACGGATCGAGTGTGCCGGAACGCATCGTCGGCTCCCTGGTCACGCCGAACCTGTTCGAGGTGCTGTGCATTGAGCCGCGCCTCGGACGAGCGCTCGGGCCCGACGATGCCCGACCCGGCGCGGAGCGCGTGGCCCTGCTGGGTCACGGGTTGTGGCAGACGCGTTACGGCGGCGATACCGGGGTCATCGGCGAGGTCGTCCGGGTCAACGGCAATCCCGTGACGATCGTCGGTGTGCTCCCCGAAGCGCTTGAGCGCACTCCATTCACGCCGGAGATGTGGGTGCCGGTCGAGGTCACCGAGGAACGGGAGCTGAGCCGCGACCAGCGTTTGCTCATCCTTGTCGGCCGCCTTGCCGAAGGCGTCAGCCGGGCCGACGCGAACGTCGAGCTGGCGCAGATCGCGGAGCAGATCGCCCTCGAAGATCCGCAGGCGAACGAGGGCGTCAGCGCCCTGGCGCGCACCTACCACGATCGCTTCGTCGAGACGGCCAACCGCACGATCACGTGGATTCTCATGGGTGCGGTGATCACGCTGCTGTTGATCGCCTGCGCCAACGTCGCGAACCTGCTGATCGCCAGATCGCTGGAACGCTCTCGCGAAGTCGGCATTCGCAACGCTTTGGGGGCGAGCCGCTGGCGGGCCCGCGGTTTTCTGGGACTTTTCCATCAAGCCGAGCGTCTACGTGTTCATCGCCGCGCTGTCGGTGGGCACGAGCCTCGTTTTCGGGCTGGCGCCGGCGCTGCACGCCACCCGCGTTGGTGTCGCGGAGTCTCTGAAGGAGGGTGGGCGAAACGCCTCCGTTGGGGGAGCCCGCAGGCTGACGGGTGCGCTGGTCGTGGTTCAACTCGCTCTCGCGATGGTCTTGCTCACCGCCGCCGGGCTGATGGTCCGCAGCACGCGCAACGTTCTCGCCGTGGATTGGGCCGTCGATCCGCAGGAGGTTCTGACCATGCGCTTGGTGCTGCCCGAAGCCGACTACCCGGAGCCCGACAACATCGTTGCGTTTCACGACGAGCTCGAGCAACGGATGCTCGCCCTCCCCGGTGTCGAGTCGTACGCGCTGGGCTCGACCTTCCCCAGCGAGGGAGGATTCACCGTATCCGCCGAGCTCGAAGGTCTGCCCCTGAGCGACGGCAATCCCGTGCAACTGCTGCAGCAGGTCATCGTCAGCCCGAGCTACTTCGACATGGCCGGCGCCCGGGCCGCCAGAGGGCGGCTCTTCACAGATGCCGACCGGTACGTCAACGACCCCGTGATTGTCGTGGAGCAACGCCTCGCGGAGCGCTACTGGCCCGGCGAAGACCCCGTTGGCAAGCGACTGCGCTGGATCGGAGAGGCCGACGAACGCTGGCAGACCGTTGTCGGTGTGGTGGCGGATCTGAAGCAGACGCTCGACCTCGAGTTCACCGGCGACTACCCCGTCGTGTACACGCCGTATCGACAGGAGCCCCTGCGCGGCATGGGGATCATGGTGCGATCGGCACTCGAGGGCGAAACGCTGTCGTCGCGGTTGCGGCAGGAGGTGCAGCGCGCCGACGCCGACCTGCCGGTCTTCGCCATCGCGCCGCTGGAGGAGATCATCGGTGAGCGCATGTTCGGGTTCCGCATCGTGTCGGTCTTGTTCTTCCTCCTCGGCGGGATCGCGCTGTTCCTGTCGTGCCTGGGCATCTACGCGGTCATGGCGTTCGCCGTCGGGCGGCGGCAACGGGAGATCGGCATTCGGGTGGCCCTGGGGGCACAGCGCGGCCAGGTGCTTTCCCTTGTTCTGCGCCGTGCCCTGCGGCAAGCGACCGTCGGGATCGGTACAGGTCTGGTGGCCGCGCTCGCCGCCACGCGCTTGCTGGAGTTGTTCATGTACGAGGTGAGCCCCAGCGATCCACGGACGTTCGGGCTCACGCTGGCGTTGCTGCTGCTCACAGCATTGGCCGCCAGCGTCGTTCCGGCGCGGCGAGCCACCCGTGTCGATCCACTCGAGTCGCTGCGCAGCGAATAGACCCGGCCGCGCGTTCCATTGCGGAGCACGGCGCATCTGTCTACCGTTGGTGTATGCGGGGAAACCATCGATTCAAGGTGTGCGGGGCGTTGTGTGCCGCTCTGGCGCTGGGATCGCTCGACACGGGCACCACGGCCGAGGGCTCGTCGGCCTCGTCCGCCATGCAGGCGGCAGAAGTTCTCGGGTTCGAGCTCAAAGAGGAACGTCACTACGTTCTCGGCCCCCCGGAGGCGCTGCAACGCGGGGAGTCCGCCCGCTGGAGCATTCGTCTCGACAGCGTCGAAGGCAGAGCCGGTGATCTGCGCGCCACGTTCACCGTGCAGCACGAGCGCGAAGCCCCGCGCTCGCTCGACGATCCGTGGAAGCCCGGCGAGGTGACGCACGCCCAGGTAGACGCGACGCTCGTGGTGAACGCGTACGGCGCTCCGCTGGAGCTCAGCTACGTCTCCCAGCGCCACGTCTACGACCTCGGAGACGAAACGTTCCAGGTCGAATACACGCTCGATGGCGAGCACTACCAGAAGCGCATCACCCTGCAGGGGGCCAGGTGGGACCTGGATATCGATCTCATCGAGCATGAGCGCTTGGATCCCTCGGTGCCGATCGGTATGTTCGCGTTCGCACCCGGCTCGCTCGACTGCATGGAGTGGCGCGTCGGTACGCTGATCGAGCAGCGTACGGGCACCGGTGATGTGACGCCGGAAGGGCCGCAGAGGGTGATCGACCAGCAGGGCAGGGCGACGGTCGAGGGGGCGGCTCTGGCCGCCGGTCAGTGCTACGAGACCAACACCGATCCGGCGTTCGCCAATCCCGGCCTCGTCAGCCTGGTCATGCCGCTGTTGTGGGAGAACCGCGGCGACAGCGAGCTGGTGCTGTTCTCGCCGCTGCGCCCCGACCTCGTTCGGGCGCAGGGAAACGGCGTTCCGCTGACCTTCTCTCCCATCGTCCCGGTGGCTTCGGGAGGCACGGGAGGTGGGGTGCTCAGCGGCATCATCCCGGGGTTCGATTGGGGCACGATCCTCGGCGGCGGTGGCGCCGACGGCGACAAGGAGCGGGCGCGCGATCCAGGCCGCTACTTCTTCCCGCGTCGCCTGAGACTGAGCGATCGGCAACGCATCGACGTCGGCGCGCGAACGATGGAGGCGCTGCCGATGGAGGTAGCGGGATTCGCCGGGACGGTCTGGGTCGACGATTGGGGCAAGGTCGTGCGGCTCGACGTCCCGCCGCTGCGTTATGGTGAGCCGCAGCGCTGGCTTCGGATCCTGCATCCCAGCGAGCATTGACGTCGTCGGCCTCGCGTGGGCACGCTGCGGCCCTCACGCACGCCGCGGCTCTCACACCCACCGCGGCCCTCAAGCACGCCGCGGCCCTCCCGCGCGCCGTGACTCTCGGCTCGCGGCTACCCCGTCGGGCGTTGCTCGATCTCGTCGGCGACCGGCGGACGCGGCTCTTCGATAGCCCCCAGCTCCCGGAAGATGGCGAAGATATCGCCGCTGACGTAGTCGTTCTCGATCAGGTTCAACAGCCAGTAAGTATCGTGAATCTCATCGAGAAGGCGCCGTGACCCGCTGCCTTCCGGGTACAGCGTCGCCCACCCTTCGTGCCATATATGGAAGGCCTCGTCCTTCCAGATGTGGAATGTCTCGACGTCGACGACCGTGGGCTGGATGATCTCTCGCCCCGGGAAAATGCCCCAGGTAACCGCGCTCACCGCGTCCGGCGGCATGTTGGTGTAGGTCTTGTCGGCGGCGTTGACCGCTTGATAGGAGAGGGTGGGGAAGCTGCTCACCCGCTCCAGGAAGGCCTTCAGCTTGTCTTCGGAGAGGAACAGCTCCAGGTAGGCCTTCTGGTACACGACGCCCCCGGGCCCACCCCAGCCGACCTCGGGATCGGTGGAAGAGGCGCCGTTGACCGGGGGCTGGCTGTTGATCGTCAGGTAGCCGGCGCGGTTGAGGGCGGTGAGCTCCTTGGAGATGCGGAACGTCTCCGCCTGGATCTCGCCGTCCACCCAGGGGAATACCTCCAGCTCGCCGGCGCAAAACCGGGCGAACACGTCGAACACGTCGTCGACCGACTCCGGTTCCCCGTAGAGGTCGCGCAGCTTCTGGTCCTGCTCCTCGAGGCCGATGCCGCGACGCAGCAGGTAGTAGTCGTGCAGGGTGCCGAACGAGGGGCTGCGGCGGTCGCCCCAGCGGCCGTTGGGAAACTCGTCCCAGTCCATGGTGCGCGCCAGGTAGCTCTTGGGACGATTGCTCCAGAAGATCGGCCGCACGTCCTCCTCGCGACGCGTCGGGTAGGTCGACGGCCGCCAGGGCAGCTCTCGCTTGGCGGCATAGCCCTCGGCGAGCCCCAGCCCCTCGAGGATCCGCATCACCGGGGATTGCAGGTTGAGCGTGTAGAAATGGTATCCGGGGGCCCCGAGATCCTCCAGCTTCTCGCACATCTCGACGCACAGCTCGACACCGTAGCGGCGCACGGCGAGGTCGTCCTGGTGAATCGGATCGAGCGTGTCCCACACGCTCTGCGGCACGCTGACGCCGGTGAACTGGACGAACTTGCGGAAGCGGTCGAAGGTCTGGATGGGAAACAAGCCGGGAACGATCGGCACGTCGATGCCGTGCTTGTCGCAGCGTTCGAGGAATCCGGCGTACTCATCGGTATCGAAGAAGAGCTGGGTGATGACGAAATCGGCGCCACAATCCACTTTGTGCTTGAGGAAGCGCGTACAGGCGTCCTTGTCGCCGGCCTCCATGTGGCCCTCCGGGTAACCCGCGACGGCAATGCAGAACTTGTCGCCATAGTTGTCACGGATGTGGCTGACCAGCTCGTGCGCGTAGCTGAATCCGCCCTCGACCCGCTGCCACTCGGCGGCGTCCCGGGGCGGGTCGCCCCGCAGGGCCAGGATGTTGCGAATGCCCGCGCGCAGGGCTTTGTCGAGAACCTCGTCGAGCGCGTCGACCGGCATGTTGGTACAGGTCAAGTGCATGAGCACGTCGAGGCCGAAGAACTTCTGCAGGTTCTCCGAAATGCCCAATGTCGTGTCGCTCGTCGAGCCCCCGGCGCCCCAGGTGATGTCGACGAATACCGGCTGTAGGGACGCCATGCGCTCGATGCGCGCGTACAGGTTGTGCAGCCCCGCCTCCGTCTGCGGCGGAAAGTACTCGAAGGAGTAAAAGGGCTTCTTCTTGGCGATGCGGCCGTTGATCTTGTCGATGATGAGCATGGCGTCTCCGAACCGTGAATCTTAACAGCGCCGCGCCATCTGCGGTCAGTCGCTCTTGATACACTCGCCCTCCATGACCGCCGCGGCCGCCCATGATCGCTCCCGAAACGTGCCCTTCGACGCGGCCATCTTCGATCTGGACGGGCTGCTGATCGATTCCGAGCCGCTCTGGCGCGCGGCCGAGATGGAGGTTTTTGCGAGCGTTGGCGTGACCCTTTCAGAAGACGAGTGTCACCGCACCACGGGCCTGCGCACGGACCAAGTCGTCGCCTACTGGCTCGAGCGCCGCCCGTGGGATGCGGCGCGGTACCCGCCGCCGGAGGTGACGGCTCGCATAAACCGGCGGGTGATCGCCCTGATCGGCGAGCGCGGTGAGGCAAAGGAAGGAGTGGCCCATGCCCTCGATTTCATGGCCGCGCGCAAGCTGCGACTCGGGCTGGCGTCGTCGTCGGCCATGCCGGTGATCGAGGCCGCCGTCCGCCGGCTGGGGATCGCCGAGCGCCTCGAGGTGATTCACTCCGCCGACGCCGAGCGCCGCAGCAAGCCGGCGCCGGATGTCTACCTGGGAGCGGCGCGACGCCTCGGTGTCGAACCGCGCCGCTGCGTCGCCCTGGAGGACTCGTTGCCGGGCGTCGCGGCGGCGAAAGCCGCGGGAATGGCGTGTATCCGTGTGCCGGAACACACAGGGCCGCCATCGACCGCGGACCTGGAGTTGCGCTCGCTCGCCCGGCTCGACGATCGTGTTTGGGATAACTTGTCCTTCTCGAACCATCCCCACGACGCCACCGGAGGTGAGACATGAGCTCCGCGCTCAGCAAGTATCGTGATCTGGGTATCCTGCTGGTCCGCCTGGGCTTCGGCCTGGGCTTCGTCTGGTTTCACGGCTGGGCCAAGATCACCGGCGGCCCCGAACGCTGGGCCGGCATCGGCGGCGCCATGGAAAACTTCGGCATCGGCTTCGGCCATACTTTCTTCGGCTTCATGGCGGCGCTCACCGAGTCGGTGGTAGCGGTCATGTTCGCCGCCGGGTTCTTCTTTCGCCCCTCGTGCCTGCTGCTCGCGTTCGTCATGCTGACGGCGGCAACCCAGCACATCGTCAGCGGCCAGGGCACCGCGGCGCACGCCTTCAAGAACCTCTTCGTGTTCCTCGGCTTCGGCCTCATCGGCCCGGGCAAGTACAGCGTCGACGCGATGCTGCGGAAGAAGGACTGAAGGCTCCGGGACGAGCAGCTCTCGACCTCAGCGGGCCCGAAGGCCGCCTGCGGCGGTCTGGATCGAGACTCGTGCTCCGGGGTGGTTGAATCACGCGCATGAAACGAAGACGTTCAGCCTCCCCCCGCGGTTGCCGCGCGCCGTCGTCACGCCACGCGATCGTGCTAGCGCTCGTCGCCGGCGCCTTCGCATCCGTCGCCCTGGCCCAGCGACCGGCCGACGCGATCCTCGGCGTCTGGGCAACCGAGGGGAACGAGGCCCACGTGGAGATCTACGAGCGAGACGGTAAATACCACGGGAGGTTCGTCTGGTTCGCGAGTGAGCCGCCCAACGGTGGGCTCGACAGCGAGAATCCCGACCCCGAGCTGCGCGACCGGCCGCTCGTCGGCGCCGACTTCATCCTGAGCTTCGAGTTCGACGGCAAGAAGTGGAAGGGTGGCCGCATCTACAACCCCGAGAACGGCAAGCGATACAAGGCGGACCTGGACCTGAAGGACGGGGTCCTCGAGGTGCGTGGCTGGCTCGGGATCAGGCTGCTGGGCCGCACGGTCGAGTGGACACGGGTGCGCTAGCCGAGAGCTTTCATGACGTTGTGCACAACGTGGGCGCGGAGCTCGGGTCCTCCGGCGGGCAGGGCGACCGCATTTGGCCTCGGTCGAGGTCGACGTTCCCCCCAACCCTCGGATCCGAGGGCGCCTGATCGGAGTTGTCAAAACACGCCACCCCTGCGGCCAAGACGGCCCCCTGCGCCGAAAGACGAGCCAGCCAGAATCGATACCAGACGCAACGCTTCCGCTCGCTCCGGGCCATGAGGTCGGACCGCCTCCCTTGACAATCGTGCGACATTTGTCGCACTATGAATGCGACAAGTGTCGCAGGCTGAGGAGGCTGTCGCCATGACCAAGTCGTTGCCGAACCTCTCGCGCTTCGAGCTGCAGTGCCTTCGCATGCTGTGGGACGCGGAGGAAGCGACGGTGCGCGGCATCCACGACCAGATCGAGGACGCGCCCAGCTATTCGACCGTGCGAAAGATCTTCGAGCGTCTCGAGGACAAGGGTGCGGTGGAGCGCGTGCGGCGCGACGGTGCCGCGTGGGTCTACCGCTCGGCGGTGGCGCCGACGCCGGTGATTCGGCGGGAGATCCGGCGCTTTCTGGACGGTTTGTTCAATGGCTCGGCCGGGCCGCTCGTCGCCCATCTCGCCGAAATGGATGCGCTTTCGCTCGAAGACCTCAAGGAGATCGAGAAGCTCACCGCGGACGAGGACAACGGGGAGGTAGATTCGTGAGCGCGCTCTGGATGGGTGTGATCGCACACCTGTGGCAGACGACGCTGGTGCTGGGCTTGATCGCCGTCCTCGCACGGGTGCTGCGGCGGGCGCCGGCGAGGTGCCAGGAAGGGCTCTGGACGGCCGGTCTGCTGAAGCTGCTGGTCCCGCTGCCGCTGCTGGCGGCCATACTGCCGGCGCTGCAGCGCGTCGGCGCCGCCGCCGAGGCGAAGCAGTCCATTGGCCCGGCCGTGCGAACCCTTTCCGGGATTGCCTACCCGGAGATGCTCTGGATGGGGCCGCTCGAGACGGGAGGCGGGGGATTGCCGCGGACGTTCATCGTCGCGGCGACGGGGTTGTGGATACTCGGCGTGGTGACGCTCGTCGGCCTCTGGTGGC
>CBDUAS010000021.1:0-14376 GCA_965365185.1 uncultured bacterium
CTGACATGTGACTGGAGTTCAGACGTGTGCCCTTCCGATCTCCGCCGTTCGCGGACACGTCACCGAGAAAATCCAGCGCCTGGCGGAATGCCACCGCGGTTTGTCTCAGGTCGACGATGTAGATGCCGTTCCGCTGGGTGAAAATGTAGGGCTTCATCTTCGGGTTCCAGCGCCTTGTCTGGTGCCCGAAATGGACGCCCGCGTCCAACAGATCCCTCATGTTTACGCTGACCAAGCCGTAACCTCCTCAGCGCTTGCTGAACTGGAATCGCGCGCGAGCGCCGCGCTGCCCGTACTTCTTGCGTTCCTTCTTACGGGCATCGCGGGTCAGGAACCCTTGTTCCTTCATCACGCCACGCAACTCCGGGTCGAAGTCAACCAAGGCCTTGGCAATGCCGTGCCGGATGGCGCCCGCCTGGCCGCTCAAACCACCGCCCTTGACGGTGATGTAGAAGTCGAACTGCGAGGCGTCTTCGATCGCCTGCAGCGCCTCCGTGGCGAGCTCTCTCTGGTTGACGGTGTGGAAATATTCGTCGAGCGGACGACCGTTGATCGTCGTTGCTCCGTTGCCGGGGCGCAAAAACACGCGCGCCACCGCCGTCTTGCGCTTGCCGGTCCCGTAGTTCTGCGTCTGTGCCATGTCGTGCCTCAGTCTGCGAAGCTGTACGGTTGCGGTTGCTGCGCCTGATGGGGATGCTCCGGGCCGGCGTATACGCGCAGCTTGCTGAGCATCTGCCGGCCCAGCTTGGTCTTCGGGACCATGCCCCGCACCGCCGCCTCGATGATCCTCTCCGGGTTCTCTCGCGCGACGCGGCGGGCACGGGCTTCCTTGATCCCTCCCGGATAGCCCGTGTGCCGGTAGTACACCTTGTCGTTCATCTTGTTGCCGGTGAGAACGATCTTGTCCGCGTTGACCACGACGACGTGATCGCCGCAGTCGAGAAACGGCGCGTAGCCGGGCTTGTGCTTGCCCATGAGGAGCGTAGCGACGCGCGTCGCCAGCCGGCCCAACACCTGGCCGTCTGCGTCGATGACGTGCCAGCTACGCTCGATCGTCTTTTTCGAAGGAAACGGTGTGCTCATGGTTAACCTACCCGTCGGAGCCGACCTGCTGCCCCATCTTCGCTTCGTCTTCCTCGGTTACCGCCTTCAGCGAGAGCCGGATGCGGTCACGTTCGTCGATGTTGATGACCTTTACCAGCAGGTCGTCGCCCTCGTTCACGTAATCGCGCACGTCCTTGACGTGATGGTCGGCAACCTCGGAGATGTGCAGGAGGCCGTCGGTACCCGGGAGGATCTCGACGAAGGCGCCGAAGTCCTTGATCGAGCGAACCGTGCCAGCGTAAACCTTGCCGACCTCGGCCTCCGCGGTGAGCCCCTCGATGATGGACAGCGCCTTCTCGCCGGCCTCCGTGTCGGTCGCCGCGATCTGGACAGTGCCGTCATCCTCCACGTTGATGCGACATCCGGTGTCTTCCTGAATCCCGCGGATGATGCGGCCTCCCGGGCCGATGATGTCGCGAATGCGGTCCACCGGGATCTTGATCGACAAGATCCGGGGAGCGTAACGGCTCGTCTCCGTGCGTGGCTCCGCGATCGCCTCGCGCATCTTCTTCAGGATGTGAATGCGACCTTCTCGCGCCTGCTCGAGCGCTTGGGCGAAGATCTCGCGCGACAATCCGGTCGCCTTGATGTCCATCTGCATGGCGGTGATGCCCCGCGGCGTCCCGGCAACTTTGAAGTCCATGTCGCCGTTGTGATCTTCTTCCCCGGCGATGTCCGACAGCACCGCGTAGTTGTCGCCCTCTTTCATCAGGCCCATGGCGATGCCCGCCACCGGCGCGCTGATCGGAACCCCGGCGTCCATCAAGGACAGCGTTGCGCCGCACACCGATGCCATCGACGAAGACCCGTTGGACTCGAAGATATCCGAGACGACGCGCAGGACGTACGGAAACTCGTCGTCCTGCGGCAGCACCGGATGAACGGCCCTCTCGGCGAGGGCCCCGTGGCCGATCTCGCGGCGACCCGGGCCCCGGAGAAAGCGCGCTTCGCCGACGGAAAACGGCGGGAAGTTGTAGTGCAGGTAGAAGTTCTTCCACCACTCGCCGCCGTAGTTCTCCATCTTCTTGGAGTCATCCGCGGTTCCGAGAGTCGTGGTAACGAACGCCTGGGTCTCTCCGCGGGTAAACAGGGCCGACCCGTGGACGCGCGGCGCCACGCCGACCTCGCATTCAATGGGGCGGATCTCGCTGAACTCACGCCCATCCGCACGCACGCGCTCGTCGAGCACGCCGCCGCGTGTGTATTTCTTGATGAGGCCGTAGAAAGCCTCCTTGAAATCGGTCTCTTGCTCGGCCTCTTCCTCGTCGAGGCCATCGATCAGCGAGGCACGCAGGTCATCCATGGCGTCGCGCTGGGCGATCTTGTCGCGGATACCGAGAGCTTCCTTGATGTTGGCGCCGACGCGCTGCTCGGCCTTCTCGATCACGGAGGCGTCAACCTCGTAGGGCTCGAACGGACGCTTGACGGGCTGGAGCTTGTCGTAGATGCGCTGCTGCAGGTCGATCAGCGCCACAATCGACGGCTGGGCGAATTCCAACGCGTCGAGGATGTTCTCCTCGCTGACTTCGCGCGCCCCGGCCTCGAGCATCACCACGGCATCGCGTCGCGCCGCGAGGACGAGATCGAGTTTGCTTTCTTCGAGCTGGCTGCGGGTCGGGTTGATGATGAAGTCATCGTCGATCATGCCGACGCGCACGGCCGCGATGGGAATGTCGAACGGGATCGGCGAACAGTACAGCGCCGTCGATGCACCGGTGATGCTGAGAACGTCCGGCAGGGTTTCGGGATCCGAGGACAAGACGTTGCCGATGACCTGCGTCTCGTGACGGTAGCCCTTGGGAAAGAGTGGCCGGATGGGTCGATCGGTCATCCGGGAAGTGAGGATCTCGGCCTCCGTCGGACGTCCCTCTCGCTTGAAGAACCCGCCGGGAATGCGGCCGCCGGCGAAAGTATTCTCCCGATATTCACAGGTCAGCGGCAGGAAAGGCATGTCCTTGGGGCTGCGATCCGCAACCGCCGTGACCATCACCATGGTATCGCCGTACCGGATCCCCGCCGCGCCATCCGCTTGGCGAGCCAGTTTCCCCATCTCGACCGTCAGCTCGCGGCCTCCGATCTCTACAGATTCCTTAATCAACATGCTGGTCCGTTCTCCTCACGGCCGGGCACGAGCAAGAGTGCCCTCTGCATTGTCACGCGCAACGCTTTCCGCAGAATGCCGGGATCCCGGCCGGAGGGAGGAGCACCTCGCGATGAGTGCTGTTCGACGGCGGCGTTGCCGCCCGCTGTTTCCCTTCGCCGCTTCCGCTTCCCGCAGTTTCCGCCGGTCGATACCGATCGACCGCTGTACGCTCCGCAACCGCACCGAATCGGGCCGATTATCGAATCTGCGCCCGGATTCGAACCTACTTCCGCAACCCCAGGCTCGAAATGATTGCCTGGTAACGATCGTTGTCGATCTTTCGCAAATAGTCGAGGAGTCGACGCCGCTTTCCCACCAGCATCAGCAAGCCGCGCTCCGTAGCGTGGTCCTTCTTGTGCTCCTGCAGATGTGTCGTCAGATGACGAATCCGGCCGGTAAGGAGGGCGACTTGGACCTCCGGCGAACCGGTGTCCTTGTCGTGGCGTCCATACTCCGCAACTGTTTCCTGTGTCGTCATTGCAGCCAAAAAGGGTGGAATGAAGAATGACTTCGAATGGCGGACAGACTTCGCCTGCGCCACATAGGAGAAGGGGAAGGTAACATGGCCCCAACGGCGTGTAAACCGCGGCCAGGGGCCATCGGCGGCCAGCTCGGTCCGCCCGCTCAGGGGATACGTCGCGAGCCTCGTCGAGCGAACGGTGCCGCGGCGCTTCAGCGCAGGACGATGCGGGGCTGCACCAGGCCGCCGGGTATCAGCTCGCCGGCGGCAATCATCCGACCGCTCGGGTCGACGACCCGCACCCAGCCTTCGTCGCGGGCTCCGGCGGATCTCCAGGACGATGCGGGGCCGATACAGCACGCCGCCGTTGGCCACCGCCTGAACACCCTCTTGCGAGACGACGGCTTCCGGCCATTGCGGCACCATGTCGCCGATCGGGACCAGCCGCCCGCGCAGGTCGTCACCGTCGGCCTGCTCGACAGTCTGCCACGCCAGAGCTCCGTCGAGATCGAAGGGCCCGCTGCGCAAACGGCGCAGGTCCGCCAAGTGGGCCGGGCAACCCAACGCAGCGCCGAGGTCGTGAGCGAGCGTGCGAACGTAGGTACCGGCACCGCAATGGACGCGGATCTGAAGCTCGTCCGGCGACAACCGGAGTAGCTCGGCGGCGTAGACGTCGACCGTCACGGGCTTCGGCTCGACTTTCTCCCCGCGACGCGCCCGTCGGTACGAGGGTTGGCCACGAACCTTCTTGGCCGAAAATACGGGGGGCACCTGCTGTTGCGTTCCGACGAACGTGCGCAGGGCGGCTTCGACATCGGCACGGTCCAGGGAAGGCGGCGAGACGACCTCCCCTACCGGATTTCCTTCCCCATCGTAGGTGTCCGTGGCCCAGCCCAGCTTCACCACGCCCTCGTAAACCTTGTCATGCGTTTGTAGAAACCGCGCCATGCGGGTCGCGGCGCCCACGCAAAGAAGCAGGACACCGGTGGCCTGCGGGTCGAGCGTGCCCGCGTGGCCGACGCGCGCCCGGAGGATGCCGCGAACACGCTGGACGACGTCGTGAGAAGTCAGCCCGGCCGGCTTGTCGATAACGAGCAGCCCGCTGGCCGCTGCGGCCCTCATCTCGCTTCTCCGTTCGTTGTCGCCCTCGCGACCCCGGAATCCGACGAAGCACCGACCAGGGCCAGCCGCACCGACCCGAGCACGACGCCCTTGGCGTCATCGAGACTGCCCTCGACCATGCACCCTGCCGCTCGCGGATGGCCGCCGCCGCCGAAGGCAGCGGCGATCGCGGCGACGTCTACGGAGCCGTCGGATCGCAGCGAGACACGAAAGCGGCGCGGCTCGACCTCCTTGAACAGCGTAGCGACGCTGACGCCGTCGAGCGCCTGCGCGTGGTTGACGATGCCCTCGGTGTCCGGCTTCGCCGGGCTCAAGGCCAGCGTTTCGTGGCGTAACGCCATCGCCGCTACCCGACCGTCCGGATCGATGACCAGGCTGGAGAGCGCGGCAGCGAGAAGCCGCACCTTGTCGCGCGGCACGTTGTCGTAGATCGCCTCCGCGACCGCGGCGGGATCGACGCCACATTCGACCAACTCGGCGCTCAAACGAAAAGCGTCGGCGTCGGTATTCGAGTATCGGAACGAACCCGTGTCCGTCAGGATCGCGACGTACAGATGCGTCGCGATCGTAGGGGTGACCTCGCAACCGAGGGCGAGCAGCAGCCGGTACACCATGACACCCACCGCGGCGACCTCCGTTTCGATCCAGTTGACGTCTCCGAATCTCGGGTTGTTCGCGTGGTGGTCGATGTTGAGGATCAGGCGGCCGTCCAGCCCTTCGATACCCGAACGATTCACGTCGCTGCACTCCATGAGCACCGCAACCGGGTATCCGTCGGGGGCCTGCGTCGACACCGTGATCCGTTGACTTCCCGGCAGGCGACGATAGGCAGCGAACAGGGGATCGGCGGACAGCACCTGGACGCGCTTCCCGAGCTGCTCGAGCGCCAGTCCGAGAGCCAGCGACGAGCCCAGGGAGTCGCCGTCCGGATCCGTGTGTCCGGCGATGACGAAAGCCTCGTGGTTGCGGAGAATCTCGGCGATCTCATCCATCGTCGTCGACTCCGGCTGCTTGCTCGGAAGCGCCGTCGCGACCCGCCTCGTCTGCGGTGTCGTCGACGGCGGTCTCGTCGAGTAGCGCATCGATCCGCTCGCTGGTGTCGAGCGTCTCGTCGAGCCGGAACTGGATCTCGGGAACGTGACGCAGCTTCATCCGGCGACCCACCTGCGAGCGCAAGAAGCCGGTGGCTCGCTCGAGCACGCCGAACGACTCACGCCTCTCCTCGCTGTCACCGAAGATGCTGACGTACACCCGGGCGTGCTGCAGGTCCGGAGAAAGCCGCACCTCTGTCACCGTGACGAATCCGAGGCGCGGGTCCCGGACCTCGTTCTGGATCAGGTCGGCGAGCTCGATTTGAAGCTGTTCACCGACGCGCTGCTGGCGAAATTTCGTCATTTTGATTCCTTCGCGACGCGCCGACGGGCCGCTTGGAAAGCTACCGGCGTGGGAATGATCCGCCTCAAAAGAACTCGACCTCGACCGATACGAGCTGCGCATCGGGTTGCCGTTCTGCCTCGCGCAGCACCTTTTGAAAGACCCGGTCCAGCGGGACCCGGTCGACGCCCAGCGTGACGACGCCGATCGCCGACCTCTGCCACAAGTCGTGGTGATCGATTTCCGAGACCGCCACGTTGAAGCGCTGCGAGACCCGGCCCCTGAACGAATTGAGGAACCTCCGCTTTTCCTTCAGGCTTCTGCAAGCCGGCAAGTGGAACTCCAGGGTGCACAGGCCGATGATCATCGGCGGACAGGGTCGAACGGCGATTTCTGCGGCAGCTCACCAGGAAGCAGAAACGGATTTCGCCGCCGCCGGCGCAACCTCGCGCCCGACCTCGTCAGAGCGCTACCTCGAGCTCCTCCATCTCGAAGGCCTCGATGACGTCGCCGATCTTCACGTCGGAGAAGTTGGCAATCGCGATGCCACATTCGAATCCCTGCTGGACCTCCGCAACGTCCTCCTTGAACCGCCGTAAGGAGGCGACCTTGCTCTCGAAGATGATGACCGAGTCGCGCACGAGCCGGACGCGGGCGTTACGGGTGATCTTACCCTCGGTGATATAGCATCCGGCGATGGAGCCGACGCGGGGGATACGGAACGTGTCGCGAACCTCTGCCGAACCGAGCGCGGTCTCCCTGAGCTCGGGCTCGAGCCTGCCCAGCATCGCCTGCTTGAACTCGTCGATGAGCTGGTAGATCACCGTATACAGGCGCAGATCGACGCCTTCGCGGGAGGCGATCTCGGCAACGCCGCGCTCCGGTCGCACGTTGAAGCCCACGATGATGGCGTTCGAAGCCGAAGCGAGCAGCACGTCGGACTCGGTGATGCCGCCGGGCGCGGCGTGGATGATGCTCACCTCCACCTTGTCGCCGGAGAGCTTCGTCAGCGAGTCGCGCAGCACCTCCACCGACCCGCGGGCGTCGGCCTTGATCAGCACCGGCATCTCGATCCGTTCTCCCTGTCGGAGCTGCGCGTGCAGGTCGTCCAGTGTGAGTCGGCTTCCGGAGGCCAGCGACTCGCGCCGCTGCCGATCCTGGCGGATGTCGGAGACCTTGCGCGCCAAGGCCGCGGCCTCGACGACCTGGAAAATGTCTCCCGCCTCCGGCACGCCCCCCAGGCCGAGCACCTCGACAGCCGTCGATGGACCGGCCTCCTTGAGTTGATTGCCGCGATCGTCCACCATGGCGCGCACCTTGCCGCTCTCCGCTCCCACCACGAGGTTGTCGCCCACGGTGAGGGTCCCGGACTCCACGACGAGGGTGGCAACCGCACCCCGTTGCCTGTCGAGTCGGGCCTCCAGCACGGTGCCGGTTGCGGGCGTCGTCCGCGACGCCTTGAGCTCCGCCAACTCCGCGGTCAGGGCGATCATCTCGAGTAGCTCGTCGAGGTTCTGCTTCAGTTTTGCGGACACCTCGACGGTCACCGTATTGCCGCCCCAACTCTCGGGAGCGAGGTTGTTCTCCGCCAGCTGCTGCTTGACGCGGTCGACGTTGGCGTTGGGACGATCGATCTTGTTGATCGCGACGATGATGGGCACTTCGGCGGCTCGGGCGTGGTCGATCGCCTCGACCGTCTGGGGCATGACGCCGTCGTCCGCTGCAACCACCAGCACTACGATGTCGGTAACCTGAGCGCCGCGCAGGCGCATACGGGTGAAGGCCTCGTGTCCCGGCGTGTCGATGAAGGTAATGCGACTACCGGCATGCTCCACCATCGAGGCGCCGATGTGCTGTGTGATCCCGCCGGCCTCCCGGTCGGCAACGTTCGTGGCGCGAATCGAGTCGAGCAACAGGGTCTTCCCGTGGTCGACGTGCCCCATGATGGTGACGACCGGGGGACGGAGCTCCAGATCTGCCTCCGGAACGTCAACGACGTCGCCAAGCAGCGCCTCATCGGCGCGCTGCTCTCGTGCCTCGACACCGAAGTGCGCGGCAATCGAGATGGCGGCCTCCGCTTCGAGGGACGCATTGGCGTTGGCCATGACACCGCCACGCATGAGCTCCCGCACCACGTCGGTCACCGAGAGGCCGAGCTTGGCCGCCAGATCCTTGACGCTCATACCGTCCTCGACGGTCATCGTGCCGTCGGCAGCGATCGTCGGCTCCGGCGTCGGCATCGGCTCGGGCTCAGGCTCCGGCGTCGGCTCAGGCTCCGGCTTCGGCTCAGGCTCCGGCTTCGGCGCGGGCTCTGGCGCAGGCTTCGGCGCGGGCTGGCTTTGGGGTGCGGGCTCGGGTGAGGCCTTCGCCTCGGGTTCGGTCGCGGGCTTCGCTTCGGGCTCGGGCGCTTCCGCCGCAGCGGCTTCGACCGCGCCCTTCCCGGCGGCGGTCTTGGTCGCCTTCTTCTTGGTCGCCTTCTTCTTGGTCGTCTTCTTCTTCGCCGGCTTCTTTGTCGCCGCCTTCTTCGTGGCCTTCTTGGGCGCCGCCTTCTTGGTGGTCTTCTTCGCAACCGCCTTCTTTTTCGCCGGCGCCGCCTTCTTCGCCCCAGCCGCCTCGCCCTTCGCAAGGCTCGCTGCAACGCGATCGGCGTCCTCGTCGTTCACCGAAGAGTGGACGCTGGAGAGGTCTAGGCCGAGGTCGTTGAGGGCCGCGAGAGCCTCCTTGCTCTCGATACCGAGCTTTCTTGCCAGCTCATACACACGCATTGGCTGTGGTTGCTCCTAGACTCCGTTCAGGCGGAAGCCTCGACGACTTCTTCTTCTTCGCCGGAGTCCGTGGATTCGACCCCGACGGTCACGTCGTCTTCCGTGTCAATGGAAGCCTCGGTCGCGACGGGCTCGGCTTCCCCCGCAGCTTCTTCGGCAATTTCACCTTCAGCGTCGGCTGCCGGCGCCGAAGTCACATCGTCCGCGCCCATGTCGGCGTCTACAGGATCGGGGCCGCCGGCGGCGTCAACCTCCGCTTCGGACTCCGCTTCCGGCTCGTCGGGCGATGCCGCAGCAACGGCCTCCTGCGCCGAGGTGAGAATCTTCTCGGCCCCGACCGGCCCGATACCGTCGATCTCGGTGAGCCCGTCGACGCCGCGATCGAGGACCTCTCCGATGGTGTTGAAACCCGCGGCAACCATGGAATCCGCCGTCTTGGGACCGACGCCTTCGAGACCCTGCACCGGCTCCTCGCGCTTCGCCATCTCCGCCAGCGCCTGCTCGACCTCACGTTTCTTGTCTTCTTCGCTCTTGATGTCGATCTTCGCGTTGAGCAGCTTCCCGGCGAGGCGAACGTTCTGTCCCCGCTTGCCGATTGCGAGAGACAGTTGGTCCTCGTCGACGACGACCTCCAGATGCCGCTCATCACTGTCGATGACGGTGACGCGGTTGACGCGCGCCGGTTTCAGCGAGTTGATGGCGTATTGCTGCAGATCCGGAGACCACTGCACGATGTCGATTTTTTCGCCGCGCAGCTCGCGGATGATGGATTGCACGCGGGAGCCCCGCATGCCCACACACGCACCGACCGGGTCGACGTCGGGCTCGGTGGAGTGGACCGCAACCTTGGCGCGGTCACCGCCCTCCCGGACGGCGCCTTTGATGCTGACGGTCCCGTCGTAGATCTCGGGCACTTCCATCTCGAACAGGCGGATCAAAAGGTCCGGAGCCACACGCGAAACCACCACCTGGGGGCCACGCGAAACCTTGAGCACGTCGACAATGACCACACGGATGCGATCGCCGATGTTGTAGTGCTCGGCCCGGGATTGCTCACGACGCGGTAGCAGACCCTCGGTGCGCCCCAGATCCACCACCATGTCGCCCCGCTCGAAACGCTTCACCAATCCGGTGATCAGCTCGCCGGCGCGCTCCACGAACTCGTCGAAGATGTTCTCCCGTTCGGCGTCACGGACCTTCTGGAAGATGACCTGCTTGGCTGCCTGGGCGGCGATACGCCCGAGCTCCTCGGTTGCCCGCGGAACGTCGACGAAATCGCCGACCTGCACATCGGTGTCAAGCTCGCGCGCCTGCGATGCGCTGATCTCCAAATCGGCATCCACGACGTCGTCGACAACCTGCTTGACGGCAAACACCTCCACCTCGCCGGTGTCCCGGTTGAGGGTCGCCCGGAGGTCTTCTTCGGTCTTGAAGAACTTTTTCGAGGCCACCGCCATCGCCTCCTCGACGGCCTCGATGATGACATCGGGAGGGATGTTCTTCTCGCGCCCGATCTGCTCGATTGTCTGCAGCAACATTCGCGTCATTATAGTTGCTACCTAGTAGCGGTCAATTTTCGTCAAAAGCCTAAAGTCGGGGATCCAGCCGTGCCTTGCGGACCTTGTCGAGCGGTATCTCGAACCGCTGTCCAGCCTCGTCGGCAACCGTCACCACCTCGTTCTCGAGCTTTTCCAATGTGCCGAAAAAACGCCGGCGCCCGCGCACCGGCGCGATGGTCTGGATGCGCACCAGCTCGCCGGCGAAACGCCGGTAGTCCTCGGGGCTGGTGAGGGGTCGGTCCAAACCGGGCGAGGAAACCTCGAGGTTGTATGCGTGCGGGATGAGGTCCTCGACGTCGAGCACCGCCGACATCTGCCGGCTGACGGCGCTGCAATCTTCGATCGTCACCCCACCCTGCCGGTCGATGAAAAGCCGAAGGAACCAGCGCCCGCCCTCGTGGACGTACTCGCAACCTACGAGCTCGCAACCCTCCCGGGCCGCGACGCGTGCCGCTAGCGGGCCCACACGCTCTTCCACGGTCTGCGTCTGGACCACATGGCCTCCCCGAACTTCAGGCAAAGAAAAAAGCGGGCCGGGGCCCACTCCGTGCGAACACCCAATAAGTTACCCCTCAAAGCTACCAAAAGGAGCGCGTTCTTTCAATGCGACGGGGGCGCGCCGGCCGTCGCAGCCCGCTGATTTTCGCGTGCCGGTCTCGGCGGGTAAGATGACCGGCACACGGTCCCGGGCGCTTCCGTCTCGGGCCGGAATCGAAACAGAATCTGCCCCGAATCGGCCGCCATGCTCGAATCCACCCTCGTAGAGCTCTATTGTCCACGTACCGGTGCCGTCTACAACGCTGACACCCTGCAGACAGTCTCGGACGCGGGCGGCCCGCTATACGCCCGCTACGACCTCGAATCCGCCGCGCCCGCCTGGAACCGCGGGGCCGGCCTCGGTGAACGCCTGCCGGGAGTGTGGCGTTACGCCGACATCCTGCCGGTGCGCGACCCCCGGTTTCGCTTGCAGCTCGGCGAGGGGAACACGCCCTTGTTGGCGGCACCCCGCGTCGGGCGACGCGTGGGACTGCAAAACCTCCTGCTCAAGGACGAGGGTCTCAACCCGACCGGGTCGTTCAAGGCGCGCGGCCTGTGCATGGCGGTCAGTCGTGCGCTGGAGCTCGGCGTGCGTTCCCTGGCGATCCCGACCGCGGGGAACGCCGGCGGGGCGATGGCGGCGTATGCTGCCCGCGCCGGCATGGAGGCAACCGTCTACATGCCCGAGGACGCACCGGGAGAGTTCGTCGACGAGTGCGAGGGCCTCGGGGCGACGGTGATCCTCGTCGACGGCCTGATCACGGACGCCGGGGCTCGACTGGCCGCGGAGGCGGCCGAGAAGGGCTTCTTCAGCGTCGCCACGCTCAAGGAGCCCTATCGCGTGGAGGGAAAGAAGACACTCGGTATCGAGCTTGCCGAGCAGATGGGATGGAAGCTGCCCGACGCGATCATCTATCCGACCGGTGGCGGAACCGGACTGGTCGGCATGTGGAAAGCATTCGACGAGCTGGAGGCGCTCGGCTGCATCGACTCCGCACGTCCGCGCATGATCGCGGTGCAGTCGACAGGCTGCGCTCCGGTCATCCGCGCCTTCGAGAGCGGGGACGAGTCGGTGACCCCGTGGGAGAACGCCGCCACGGTGGCCGACGGCTTGCGGGTGCCGATGATGGTCGGCGACCAGGAAATCCTGCGTGCGCTGCGCGAGTCCGGCGGTACCGCCATCGCTGTCCCGGACGAAGAATCAATGGCGTTTGTCGCGCATCTGGGAGCCGACGAGGGCATTTACGCCTCGCCGGAGGATGGCGCCGTGCTGGCCGCCGTTCCCCACCTGTTGCAGCGCGGCGATTTGGAAAAGGACGAGACCGTCGCGGCGTTCATGACCGGAAGCGGCTACAAGTACCGCAGCGGCATGAAGCGCTTCCTGGCAACCCGGCAGGGGTAGCTGCGGATGGTTGCACGAGGCGATCGGCCGACCATCCTGGCGGTGTTCACCGGCGGCACCATCTCCTGTTCGCTCGACCCCGACAGCGGCCATCCGGTTCCCACGCTCTCCGGCGATCAGATCCTCGAGCGCACGCCGGGCGCCTTCTTGCTCGACCACGTTCTCGACCCCGAGGTCCCGGTGGTCGAAGGCCCGCCTGCTGCTGATGCTGCTGTTGGGCGAGGGCGCGACGCCCGGAGAAATCAGGGACGCCTTCGAACGAGGGCGCTACTGAAAACGGCGCTGCCTGTCGGGACCGCCGGCCTTTCACCACCAGCGCCATCGCCCGCCACCGCTCGCAGCATGGCGGCAGGCCGGTGTCGGGCGGATGGCGGCATGCGGTATCATTCGTACCGTGGCGCCGTATGACTCGGCGTCGTCTCACGCGGAGGAGTCTCAATGCTCGGCTCGATTGGCGGCACCGAGCTGCTCGTGATCATGGTGATCGCCTTGCTCATCTTCGGCCCCCGGAAGCTGCCGGAGCTCGGACGCTCGATCGGCAAGGGACTGTCCGAATTCAAGCGTGCGTCAAACGACCTGAAGCGTTCGCTCGAGGAGGAGATCGACCTCGAGGAACGCGGCAATCGCGGCAACCGCATCGGCGGCCCTGACGCCCCTTCTTGAGCGTCGCCGTCCGGCGCCGGCACGCTCGCTTGACGGGCTGACATGAGCACCATCGACACTCCGCTCGACGAATCCCCCGACACAGAGGCCGGCAACGAAGCCCTGGCCGAGATGTCGCTCATCGAGCACCTCACCGAGCTGCGCCAGCGTCTCTTCGTGTCGCTGGGCGCGCTGCTGGTCGGCGCCATCGTCTGCTGGTTCTTCTCCGAGCGCATCTATGACGTGCTGTCGCTCCCGGTCACCCGGGTTCTCGAGGCGAACGCTCAGGCGCCGGAGGACGCACGTTTGGCCGTCCTTTCGCTCACCGAGGCATTCATCGTCTACCTCAAGGTCGCGGCGATGGCCGGCCTGTTCCTCGCGTCACCGGTGATCCTGACGCAGATGTGGCTGTTCATCGCTCCCGGGCTGTATCGCCAGGAGCGCATGTACGCCGTGCCGGTAATCTTCGCGTCGGTGATCTTCTTTCTCGGCGGGGCGGCATTCGGCTACTTCGTCCTGTTCCCGGTGATGGCGAATTTCTTCCTGCAGCTCGGGGCAGAGTTCCGGCCCCTGCTTTCGGCCAACGCCCTGTTCGGCTTCCTGATGCGAACGCTCATCGGCTGCGCGCTGGTCTTCGAGTGGCCGATCGTGGTGTTCTTTCTCGCCCGCATGGGAATCCTCACCGCCGGGTTCATGCTCCGCGGCTTCCGCTACGCCGTCTTGATCATCTTCATCATCGCCGCGGTGGTCACGCCCACGCCCGACATGGCGACACAGACCATCCTGGCAACGCCGATGTTGGGGCTGTACGCGCTCGGAATCGTCATCGCCTGGATCGTCCAGCCGCGTTCGGGGTAGCAGCGCCCGACCGTGTCGGGTAGCCGCGCTTCCGCCGAGACGTGACGTCGCCGCGGCCCGTCAGGCAAACAGCGTGCTCGTCAGCGCCCGCCGTCCCTCGCGGGTGATCTCCGAGTCGGCCCCGAGGATCTCGAAGATCGCCAGGCAGGCGCCACGGGCGCCATCGTCGTCAAGCTGGCGATCGCGCCCCACGACCTCGATGAAACCCGCGAGCGCTGTCTCGAAGTCGCGCCCTGCGAGTGCCTCGATGGCGCTCAGGTAACGCGGCTTGGCGGCGCTATCGCCGAGCGCGCCGCCGTCGGGCAGCAGGCCGAGCAGGCGGCCGATCGTACGCAAGGCGGCGACCCGATCGTCGTACCGTGAACCCTGAGCGACCGGAGTCGGGTCGCGAGATCTCGATCGTTGGTTGA
>CBDUAS010000022.1:0-14289 GCA_965365185.1 uncultured bacterium
GCCGGTGTGGCCACGTCGAACTGCCCACCGGCGGATCCTCCGGCCAACCGGGTGCCGTCGGAGGTCAATCGAAGCCGAACCGGCTCGCCGAAAGTGCCGTCGACCGCGATCGAAGCGACGTTATCTCCGCTTAGCGCGACCTCCCCCGTTAGCGACGATGCGAACGCACCCGTCGACGAGATGTTCACCGCCAGGCGGAGGCCGGGAGCCCGGGCCTCCGCCAGGAGCACGCGCTCCAGCTCATCGAGCTCCGCAGCGGCGTCCTGTTCGCGGCTCAGCCGCCGCCTCGCGAGGGCGCCGGGGTCGGTCTCTGCGCTGTGAAACGGCCGCAAGACAAACGAGTACGCGTACGTTCGGTCACCGGGAAGAGTGTATTGCGGGTGCGGTCGCGCTCCCCAGCTATTGTCGCCGCCGACGCCTCTTTGTCCGAGATCGAGGTTCAGCGTGATCAGGTTGCGGGGGCGCAGGTCGGTTGTGTGCTTCAGCTCGATCATCTGCCGCGGCGATGCCCCCTCGGGGGCGTTGGGATCGAGCTCGAAATCGAAATCGTCTTGCACGAACGGGTAGGCGCTCACCGAAAGCAGCGGATCGGCGACGGCAAGCAGGCCGACGCCGTCTTCGTTGGTCAAGGCGATCCAGCGGACGTCGGTCTTGTTGCCCGTCTCCTGCGGTCGCACGTATGCGTGATACTGCTCGCTCACCGGACCTTCCCATCGGCCAACGGCGGCGCTCGTCTTGCGATCGGCGTAGCTTTCGTGCGGGCCACGCCCGTACCACGTCATGTGATCGAACTCGGCCGGCAGCGTCATCGTCATCCCCACTCGTGGGATTCCCGGTGCCCCGGCGCCGGCCCCGACACGGTGTTCGACGCGAACGGCGCCGTCGCCGTAGACCCGATACTCCGTCGTCGCCGCTCCTTCGACCACGCCCTGAAGGTCGTGCTCCACGCCGATCCAGACGCTGCCGTCGTCCGCGCGCTCGACCCGAAGCCCTTCGTCGGCGCCTCCTTCGAGACCGACGCGCAGAGCTCCCTGCGTCGCGTCGCGCCAGGCGGCCGCTGCGAGGAACATGCGATTGCCGATGTCGTTGTCGGTAGGGGCCCTCCAGTAGTTCGGTACCAAGCCGCTACGCACGAGCTGGGTACCGTCGAACTCATAGGACGACAGCACGCCATCGTGGCGATCGAACTCGACGGCGAAGCCGGGCCCCGTGATTCTGAAGCGGCTCTCGGTTTCCTCGATCTCCGGCGGCGGCAACTCCTGCGGGTCGATTGCCGGTGCCGGCGTGCCGAACGGCATTCGCAGCTGATCCCATGCAACGACGTGTTCTGCCGGCAACAGGCCTCGCTGAGCGCGGGTGTGGAAGCGCACCGTCAGGAACATCTCCTGGCCGAGCGTCGGTCGCACCTGCGGCAGCGGGATCTCCAGCTCGAGCCGGGCGCCGGGCGCCAGAGCCGGCGCCCTTCGATTGCCGATCTCCATCGTCCGCCCGTCGATGTCGTACTGCCAGCTCATGTCGAACTGCTCGAGATCGACGAAATCGTGTTTGTTGACGATTTGCACGCGGCCGGCAGCGAGGTCGACGGGACGCACGTCGATGGGCTGATAGACCTTCTGTACCTCCCAGTAGTGGGGGTTGACCGCTCGGTCGGCACCGATGACGCCGTTGATCAGGAAGTTCTGGTCGTTGGGATCGTCGCCGAAGTCCCCGCCGTAGGCGAAGAAGCGCTCACCGGTCGCCGGGTCGGTCTTGTACAGGCCCTGATCAACCCAGTCCCAGATGAAGCCCCCCTGCAGCACCGGATAGCGCTCGATCACGTCCCAGTAGTCCTGCAGGTTGCCGACGCTGTTGCCCATGGCGTGGGCGTACTCGCACATGATGAGCGGCCGGTCGGGGTTCGACTCGGCCCAGCTCACCAGGCGCTCGATGCGAGCGTACATGGGCACGTAGATGTCGGTGTTGCGCTCTGTCACGGCGCGTTCGTACTGCACCGGCCGCGACGGGTCACGCTGCTTGATCCAGTCGTAGGTGGCCTCGAAAACGACCCCGTTCCCGGCCTCGTTGCCCAGCGACCAGCCGATGATCGACGGATGGTTCTTGTCGCGCTCGACCATGCGGATGGTGCGGTCGAGGTGGGGCTCGATCCACTCGGGCTTGTTGCCGAGAGTCACGTCGGGGTCGTAACCGTAACCGTGCGACTCGATGTTGGCCTCGTCGATCACGTACAGGCCGAACTCGTCCGTAAGCTCGTACCAGTAGGGGTCGTTGGGGTAGTGGGAGGTGCGCACGGCGTTCACGTTCGCCTCTTTCATCAGGCGAATATCCTCGAGCATGAGCTGGCGTGAGACGGCGTGGCCGTGCTCGGGATCGTGCTCGTGCCGGTTGACGCCGCGGATGGTCACCGGGCGGCCGTTGACCAGGAGTTGGGCGTCGCGGATCTCGATCGTGCGAAAGCCGACGCGGCTGCTGATGACCTCGAGCAGGTTACCCTCCGCGTCGGAGAGCTCCAGCAACAACGTATACAGCTCCGGTGTCTCGGCCGTCCACGGGCGAACGTTCGGGATCTCGGCCGTGAACGTGATCGTCGTCTCGCCGCCGGGCCGCGGATTCGCCGCCGTGGACAGGTCCACGACGGTGGTGGTGGCGAGCGCCTCCCACGCCTGCGCTTGCGCGACGTCGACGTCCGCGCGGTCGACCGGCAGCGCTCCGTCCACCAGTCGCAGCTCGACACGGTATCCGTCGCCTTGCTCGCCCTGCTGCACGGGCTCGCCGGCAGCGCCCGCCCGAGCGTTCCCGGCGACCCCGGCGCTGGGATCATCGAGCTCCTGCGGCGCGGTGTAGTTGCGAAGGTCCAGGGCTACGGCAAGGCGACCGTCCTCGTACGTTTCGTCGAGCGAGGCGTTGACGAAGAAATCCCGGATATGCACCTGGGGCGTGGCGAACAGGTAAACGTCACGTTCGATGCCGCTGATGCGCCAGAAATCCTGGCACTCGAGGTAACTGCCGTCCGACCAGCGGTAGACCTCCACGGCGACTGTATTGGCGCCGCTGCGGACGAAGTCGCTGATGTCGAACTCCGCCGGTGTCTTCGAGCCCTGGCTGTATCCGACCTTCTCACCGTTGACCCACAGGTAGAACGCCGACTTCACCGCCCCGAAGTGAATGAAGACCCGGCGCCCATCCCATGCGGCCGGAATCTCGAAGTCGCGCCGGTAGGAGCCCACGGGATTGTAGTCGTGTGGGATGTGCGGCTGGTTGCGGGGGAACTCGTAGGGGTGGTTCAGATAGATCGGAACGCCGTAACCCTGCGTTTCCCAGTTGCCCGGTACGCGGATGTCGTCCCAGCCGCTGACGTCGAACTCGGGACGATGAAAATCGATCGGCCGATCCGCCGGTGCTCGCGCCCAGTGAAACTTCCAGGTGCCGGAAAGCAGGCGAAAGAAGGACGAGGTTTCGCGCTCGCGCCGCAGCGCCGCTTCTACGCTCTCGTACGGGAAAAGGGTCGCATGCGGCGCCTCACGATTGCGGCTCAAGACCGAAAGGTTCTCCCAATCGGCCGGCTCCTGGGGGCCTCGGGGGCCCGCTGAAGGCGGAGACGGCGTCGCCGGCGGCACCGCCGCCTGCGCATCGGGGCTCCTTTGCGGTGCGGTCAGTGTCCAAGACAGCGCCGTGGAAGCGAGCGCGGCGACGACGACGAACACGGAACGTCTGTGCATCGCTTGTGGGCTCCGTGGGAACGATTCAGAAGAAGACAACATACAAGGCAATGGTCAAGACTACGACGCCGAGGCACAGCAGGTCGAAGAGCCGGTCGCGCGCCGGCGCGCGGTCTGCCGGCGTGCCTGCCGGGCTCGGGACTGCTGAGGCGGACGCGGCGGTCTCGCCCGCCACCGCGGTTCCACCCGCGGTCGATTTCGCGACCCCGGCATCGGCCTCGGGCCGCGCCAGGGAGATGCCGGCAACCACCGCCAGCAGGATCAGGCCAGCGACCCACATCTGATCGAGGAACGCCATCTCCGGCCACAGGATCTTGATCCCGATGGTCACCGGCAGGGTTGCCGCCATTGCCGTGGCGGCGGCCGTGGCGGTGGCTCGACGCCAAAACAACCCGGTGAGAAAGACAACGGCGACGCCCGGGGTGATCAATCCCCAGAACTCCTGGATATAGCTGAAGACGCGCTCGAAGCGGCCCAGGAACGGAGCCCAACCGGCGGCGATCAGCAGGAACACCATCGAGCTCCACCGGCCCGCGGCAATGAGCGCTCGCTGCGAGCTGTCCGGTCGCAGCCGCCGCTGGTAGATGTCGATGGTGAAGATCGTCGCCGCCGAGTTCAGCATCGAATCGAGGCTCGACATGATCGCTGCCACGAGGGCCGCCAGCATGAGGCCCCGAAGCCCGACCGGCAACAGGCGGTCGATCAGCATCGGGTAGGCCATGTCGGAGCGTCCCAGCTCCCCGGCGTAGAGCACCGAGGCGATGATCCCGGGGATGACGATCAAGAACGGAATCGCCAGCTTGAGATAGGCTGCGAAAACGATGCCGTAGCGGCCCTGGCGCAGGTCTCTTGCCGCCAGCGTGCGCTGGGTGATGAACTGGTTGCAGCCCCAGTAGAAGAGATTGGCGATCCACAACCCGCCGAAGAAGATGGCGAACCAGGGAAGCTCCGGGTGGTCGAGGGGCAGCACGGTGTGGAACTTGTCCCCGGCCTGCTCCATCAGCGACCCCCAGCCGCCGACCGCTCGCAGTCCGATGAACGTGGTCAGGGCCCCGCCCGCCAGCAGCATCGTCCCCTGGATCAGGTCGGACCAGACCACCGCCTTGAGGCCGCCGTAAACGGTGTAGCCGCCGCCGAACGCGGCGAGAATGCCGATGCCCCACCACAAGGGCATGTCGAAGATCGTCTGCAGCGCCAAGCCACCGGAATACAGCACGGCGGCGAGCGCAACACCCACATAGGCCAACAGCATGTACAGCGCCAGCCAGGTTCGGGCCCGCAGGTCGAAGCGCCGCTCGAGGTACTCCGGCATGGTGGTGACGCCGTGCTCGAGGTACCTGGGCAGGAACCAGCGCGCCACGATGACCAGCGTGATCGCCGCCATCCACTCGTAGGAGGCGATCGCCAGGCCGAAATCGACGCCGGATCCGGCCATGCCGACGAAGTGCTCGGTGGAGATGTTGCTGGCGATCAGGCTGATGCCGATCAGCCACCAGTGCAGGTTGCGGCCGGCGAGGAAATAGTCCTTGGCCTCACGCTCGCGCCGCGACACCGCCACCACGACAATGCCGACGACGGCGAAATAGGCAAGAAACGCGACGACGTCGAGGGAAGAGAGGCTCATTGCTCGCCGTCCAGGGGTGGCTTCATCGCACTTCGGCCGTGTCCGGAGTCAGGAAGCGAGTGTCCTGAGTCGCGAAGCTAGTGGACACGCGCACCTCCGACGAGACGATAGACCCGGGCGTCGGGAGCATACCCGAACAGCCGCTCGAAATCGGCCGCAACCCGCGCGACGAAGCCGGATACGTACGAATCGTTCACCAGGTTGATGGTACAGCCACCGAATCCCCCACCCATCATGCGCGCCCCGGCGCAGCCCGGAGAACGATGTGCCGCGTCTACGAGGGCGTCGAGCTCGGCACAACTCACGGCGTAGTCATCGCGCAGCGACGCGTGGGAGGCGAACATCAGGTCGCCGAGCGCATCGGTGTCACCGGCCTCCGCCGCGGCGGCGGCGGCGCGAACACGCTCGTTCTCGCCGATGTAGTGGCGCAGGCGGGCGCGCAGGAGACCGTCGTCAATCAGGTTGAGGTGCGAGTCCGCCAGGTCCCGGAACGAACGTACCCGCGGATCCGACTCGGCGACCTGCGCCAGTGCCACGCGCGTTTCCTGGACGCGCTCACCGTAAGCACTGGCGGCGAGCTCGGGGCGGATCTTGGTATCGAGAAGCACCCAGCTCCAGCCGTCAAAACCGGCATCGATACGGGTATGCGTCATGGTCGCGAAGTCGATCACCATCAGCGAGCCGGCGCGGGCGAGCTGCGATGTGTATTGGTCCATGAGCCCGGTGGCGACGCCCAGGCACTCGTGCTCGACTCTCTGCGCGGTCAGGATGAGCTCCAAATCGTCCAGGTCGGCGTCGAAAGCTGCGCGCAGAGCATTGAGAAAGGCCACCTCGACCGCCGCCGAAGACGAGAGTCCGGCGCCTCGCGGCAGGTTTCCCGAGATCGTCGCGCGGAAGCCGGGCTCCACTCCGGCCCGCCGGCCGAACAACCGTCCGACGCCGCGCGGCAGGCGTCCCCAGGCAGGGAGGCTTTCGCCGCCGTTCCCGGCCAGCGACGCCGCGGCGCGCTCGTCGAACGCCTCGCTGTAAACCTCCATCTCACCCGGCGCCGCGGTCGAAAGAGCGACGACGACCCAGCGGTCGATTGCCCCCGGCATCGCCAACCCGTCGTTGTAGTCGGTGTGCTCGCCGATGAGGTTGATGCGCCCCGGCGCCGAGGCCACGAGCGCCGGCGCGCCATCGAACGTGCGCTCGAACAGCGCCCGTCCCGCGTTGACAAGCCGTTCCAGATCGTCGGGCCCCGACCGCTCGTGCGGGTCAGCCACGAGGGCCGACCTCGGAGGCGGCGCGGGCCACGATCTTCTCCATCGCGGACTCGTTTTCCTCGATGCTCTCGATCAGCGCGAGTTGTACCCGCGTGCGGTCGAGGTTGTGCCCCTCATGGTGGACGCGGAAGTACGTGTCGCCTTCGAGATGATCGGTGAGGAACCGTAGGGCGCACTCGTAGGTCATCAGCTTGCCCGCCAGCACCAGGCTGCCGATCTCGTCATCCGTCAGCAGGCTGCCTGCGGCGCCGATGTACCCGCGCGCCAGAGCTTCGAACAGCGGCATCTCGACGGTGACCTTTGCAAGATCACGGTCGTCTTCCTTGGCGAAGCAGACGCTGGTGCGCACCAGGTCGCCGAAGTCGTCGAGCGCCAGGCCCGGCATCACGGTGTCCAGGTCGATCACGCAGATCCCCGCGCCGCTGTGCTCGTCGATCATGACGTTGTTGATCTTGGTGTCGTTGTGAGCAACGCGCTGAGGGACGAGTCCCCGGCGAACGAGGTCGAGGAGCGCGTCTGCCAGCGGCGCCAGGGCTTCGAGCCGTCGAATCTCGGCGGCGACGGCGGCAGCCCGTCCGGCGACGTCCCGATCGACCGCCCGACGGAAGGTCTGCAACCGCAGCGGCGTGGTGTGGAAATGGGGAATCGTCTCCACCAGCGCCGGAGAACCGAGGTCGACGAGCTGGCTCTGAAACTGTCCGAAAGCTCGCGCCACCTCGCGCGCCTGGGCCGGCGATTCGACCACGTCATACGTCGTGGCGCCCTCGATGAACAGGTACGTACGCCAGAATTCGCCGTCTTCGTCGATGACGTAGTCGCCCCCTTCGCGGGTCGGAACCAGGGTGAGTACGCGTCGGTCGATATCATCTGCGCCGGCGGCCTCGAGCTTCGCGCGGATGTGTCGGGTAACCCGTGCGACGTTGCCCATCAACGATGCAGGGTCTTTGAACACCTCGCCGTTGATGCGCTGGTGGATGTATCGGCGCCGATCCGTGCCCTTTCCGTAGGTGGCCGCGAACGTGTCGTTGATGTGACCGTTGCCGTAGGGTACGGCGGCGACGAAGTCACCTTCGACGACGAACCGCTCGCCGAGCCAGGAGAGGTCCTTTTTCACCATGGCGCATCGCCACGGAACGGTGATCGGCCCGCCGGCGCGTCCGGCACCCTGTCAGCCCCAAAGCCGCTCGGGATACTCGCCGGCGTCGATCAGCTCGCGGATGCTGCGCATCACGCTGTCGCGGTCTTCCTTGTACGTGACGCCGAACCACGGCCCACCGCCCGGTAGCACGCGCACCTGGGCCTCGCCGCGGGCGATCAGCTCGTCGATGAGCTCCGGCAGCAGGAATTCAGCCTTCGGGTCGTCGATCCTCTCGTCGAGGAACGTCTTCAGCCCTGCCTCGAGATGCGACAGCACACTGGCGGGAAAACCCCAGAAATTCATCGAGACAGTCTCCTCACCGCTCAACGAATGGTGAGCGCCAGTTGCATCCCTGTACGTCGCCCCTTCGCCGTCGCGGGCAATACCGGATATCTCGTCGATTCCCCGCAGATAACCGTCCTCCGTCCGGCACACACCACGGGTCACCGAGCCGTGCGTCGAGAGGGTGTCGCCCAGACGGTAGCCGACCATGGCGTATTCCCCGCTGTCGTTTCGCAGGTGCGCGGCGAGCATCTCGTAAGCACGCGCGCCATAGAAATCGTCGGCATTGATGACCGCAAACGGGCTCTCGATGAGCTCCCGTGCCGCCAGCGTGGCATGCGCCGTGCCCCAAGGCTTCTTTCGGTCGGCACTCGGCTCGTACCCTTCGGGCAGGTCGTCGAGTTGCTGAAATGCGTAGCGTACGCCCACGCCCTCCACCGCTTCGTACTTGGCCCCGACGCTTTCGATGAAGGCCTCCTCGATGTCACGCCGGATGACGAAGATGACCTCGTCGAACCCGGCGCGAACGGCATCGTAGATCGAGTAGTCCAGCAGCGTGGCGCCTCCCGGGCCCACGGGGTCGATCTGTTTCAGGCCGCCGTAGCGGCTTCCCATTCCGGCGGCGAGAACGATCAGGGTCGGCTTCGAAGCACTCATGTCGTGTATCTCTGCTCGGCTGTGTGAAGATGCAAGGCGTTTGGCGCTCCGCCGCTCAGCGGACTTCGAGTACCAACAACAGAGGGCGGTGGTCCGAGGCCACCGGCTCGTCGATGACCCGTGATTCGATGACGGAAAAACGACCGGCGGGACGATACGCGATGAAATCGATCTCGCGATCGGGCCGGTCCGAGGGGAACGTGAAATGGTCTTCACCCTTCTCGGGGACGACGAACGTCTGGCGAACCAGCTCGAGGATGTCCGAGTCCGGTAGCGAGTTGAAATCGCCGGCGAGGATGACCGGCAGGTCGCCTTCCGGCTCGAGCAGATCGAGCAGACGACGCGCCTGTGCCATGCGTTCCTCGGCCGTCCGATAGAAGTGAATACCCGCGAAGACGAGCTCGCCGGCCCCGTCCGGAAGCTGCACGCGGATCGTCAGGGAGGCACGCGGCTCCGCCCCCTCCGGCAGCAGGTGATTGGTGGGATTCTCGTAGGGCACCGCAGACAGCAACGCCATACCGTACTGGCCACCCTGGTAGTCCATGAACGGACCGAACACCGAGCTCATGCCGGTGAGCCGGCCGAGCTCCGCCGCCTGGTTGATGCCGCCCGTCCGCTCCGTTCGGTTGTCGACCTCCTGCAGCGCCACCAGATGCGGATCGAGCGACCGAATCAAGGCCGCAATGCGCTCCAGGTCGAGCACACCGTCGTTGCCGGCACCGTGGTGGATGTTGTATGCGAGAACACGCAGAGCGGTTGCCGGCCGGCAATCGGCGGCCGCTGAACCCGCCGGGCGGCCATCGGCCCCGTGGGCTGAGCCGGCTCGGCAATCATCGGCGGCGTTGGCCGGGCCGGCCACGCCGGCCAGAGCGACCGCTACGAGGGCACACAACGAGACAGCGCGGCGCTTCTTCATGCCCGCAATACTACTCGTCCCAGCCCACGGTGCCGACCTCCTGCAGGTAGGCGACACCTTCGTCGCGCTCCTGCAACAACAGCAGCAGCAGGTCTCCGGGCCGGCCCCACTCCAGGGCACGGGTCACCGCCTCGAGCTCCGAGCCGGCGATCTCAACGGCCTCGGGCGGCGCACCGATCCGGTGCAGCTCGTCGACGATCAACCCGGGGACCTCGCCGGGCGCGCGGCCGCGCAGATACTTGGGCATCTCCTTCACGATCACCCGGTCGATTCCCGGTTGCCAGGCGGCACGCGCCAACCTCCGGATGGCGTCATCGTCGCGATCGCCTGCCTGGCCGAGGACCACGAGGCGCCGCTGTGCCTGCATGCGTGTCGCCATCTCGATGATCGCTTCGATCCCGGGCGGATTGTGCGCGAAGTCGACGAATACCCGTGCACCCTCGACCTGGAAAAGAGTCCCGCGGCCCGGGTTGTCCTGGAGCGTGCCGCTCATATCGCACAACGCCCGGGTGATCGCGTCGGTCTCCAGGCCCAGGGCGTACCCGAGTGCGGCAGCGGCGAGGGCGTTGTAAACGTTGTAACGGGCGGCGCCCCCGTGGGCGATCGGTATCTCGTCGATGCCGACCAGCTCCTCGAACCGGCCGGCGTGAGATCGCACCAGGGTCCGGTCACGCACGTACAACGCCTCGCCTCCGGCATCGACATGTCCGCGGATGACCGGCGATAAGCGACTGTATCCGAACCAGATAACGCGCGCCGCCACGCCGCGAGCTCGCCCCACCAGCGCCGCATCGTCGGCGTTGAGCACCATGACGCCGTCCGCATCCACCGCGCTTCCGACAAGCATCTTGGTGTCCGCCAGCTCGTCGATATCGGCCACGCCGAACTCCCCCAGGTGGTCGAGGCCGACGTTGGTGACCAGCGCAGCCGTAGCCTTCGCGACAGGGAGCCCGCGGCGCAGCAGCCCACCGCGGGCGGTTTCGAGCACGGCAGTTTCGACGCGACGATCCCGCAGGAGGGCCCGGGCCCCTTCGCCACCGGTGTAGTCGCCCGGCAAGACGATCTCGCCGGCGATCTGCACACCGTCACTGGAGGTATTGCCGGCAACGGCGCCCGCAGCGGTCACCATGCGGGCCAGCAGACGGGCCGTCGTTGTCTTGCCGTTGGTGCCGGTAATCAGGACCACGGGGATGTCGTGCAGGCTGAGCCAGTCGACCTCCTCGGGCGCCGGAACCTTGCTGGCGGGCCACGACGCGCTGCCGCACCCGAGGCCAACGGAAACCGTTTCGTCGTCCGACAACAGGGTCACGCCATGATCTGCGGCCGCGGTGCGCAACGCCAGCAGTCGCGGATTCGCCTCCGCGGCAATGAGCTCGCGCAACGCTGCAGCAGCCTGATCGAGCGGTGTCACTTCCTCGCCGGCGATGGCGGCCGCGGCCGCCCGCCAGGCCCATTCGTTGACCTCACAGGCCGCATACCAACCGTCGATGGGCGCCGTAATCTGCAGGCTCACGCCGCCGCTGAAGCGACGCACATGTGTGGTCTCGTGAGGCCAGCCGACGGCATCGAGGGCGGCGCGGGCGGCTTCTTGCCAGGCGGCGACCAGAGTGTCGGCTCGCGCGTCGTCCACCGCAACGTCGACGACGGCCCCGGGAGCGTCCGAGACGATGTTGATGCCGGTGAGCCGGCGAGAGTCCAGCAGGCGCATCTTCTCAGTCAGCTTCTTCGTCGACCCGTGCGATCCGCACACCACGCTCGTCACGGATGATCGATTCGCCGTGCTCGAGAACCACGTCCGGCAACGGCGGAACCTCTGCCGGCGGCGTGGACGAGCGCTCGCCCCCCGCCGGGACGGCGGCGCCGGCGGCAGTTCCCGCGATCTGCTTCCAGCCGCGTTCGATCTTGTCGCCGAAGATCAGCACCAGGTCACCGGCGGCGCCCAGCTCCAGGGCACGGTCGATGGCGTCGACCTCCGCCGGAATGACCTCGATCCGCGACGCGTCCACGTCGTGCGCGAGCAGCGCATCGCGCAGGAGATTGGGGATCTCGCTCGGGCCGCGACCGCGCGGGTCGTCGTCACGGCGACATATGTAGTGGTCGAAACCACCGGCGGCGATGGCGGCGATCTCCCGCACGTCTTCGTCACGCCGATCGCCGGGTGCTGCCAGCACCACGATACGGCGACCCTCGGCGGAAAGCTGACCGACGAGGTCGACCATGGCGCGGACCGCGGCCGGATTATGGCCGTAGTCGAGGATCACCTTGAACGGATGGCCGTCGAAGACGTTCATGCGACCGGGAGCCTGGAAAAACGTCGTGTCGAAGGTGCGCAGCCCATGGCGGATGTCTTCCAGGCCGACCCCCATGCTGTGCGCCATGGCGGCGGCGAACATGGCGTTTTGCACGTTGTGGATCGCACGTCCTTCGAGGGTCGCCGGGATCAGCTTGCTCCACAGCAGCGGCATCTGAACGCCCTTGTCGTACAGAGTGATCATGTGCCCGTGGATGCCCTCCTCCAGCACGACGCCGCGGCCATCGGCCTGGATGTGCTCGGCCACCAGCGGATGGCGGGGGTTCATCGTCACGTAGCAGATGTGCTCCGCCCGCGTGTGGTCGGCCATCTTCAGGCACAGGGGATCGTCGGCGTTCAACACCACGGTGTCCGTGGTCACCTCGATGGGAATGCGCTTGACCTCGGCGAGCTGCTCGAGGGTGTCGATGCCGCGCAAACCGAGGTGGTCGCCGGCGACGTTGAGACAGCACGATACGTCGCAGTTGCGATAACCCATCCCCGACCGCAGAAGACCGCCGCGGGCAGTTTCCAGCACGGCAACCTCGACGGTCGGATCGGCGAGCACCATGCGTGCGGCAATCGGTCCGGTCATGTCTCCCTCGACCGTCGGGTGGCCGTCGATGTAGACGCCGTCCGTGGTCGCCAGTCCGACGTGCCGGCCGGCGAGCTTGTGGATGTGCGCCAGCATCCGCGATGTGGTGGTCTTGCCGTTGGTGCCGGTGATGGCGGCGATCGGAATGCGGCTTGGCGTCCCCTGCGGGTAGAGCATGTCGATCACCGGTCCGGCGACGTCGCGCGGGGTGCCCTGGCTGGGTGCGACGTGCATGCGGAAGCCAGGCGCTGCGTTGACCTCACAGATGGCGCCGCCCACATCCTTGAAAGACTCGGTGATGTCGCGGGTCAGGAAGTCGACGCCGGCGACGTCCAGCCCGACGGCCGTTGCGGCCCGAACCGCCATCTCGCGGTTGTCGGGGTGGACCTGGTCGGTGACGTCAACCGCGGTACCGCCGGTGGAAAGATTGCCGGTCGAGCGCAGGTAGACGACCTCACCGTCCGCTGGCACCGTCTCCCTGCTGTAGCCGTACTGTTGCAACAGGCGCTCGGCATGATGATCGATGTCGATCCGCGTCAGCACTTTTTCGTGCCCGATGCCGCGACGCGGGTCGTCGTTGGTGATCTCCACCAGCTCCTCGATGCTGTGCTCCCCGTCGCCGACGACGTGACCCGGAACCCGCTTGGCCACCGCGATCAGCTCGCCGTCGACGACCAGCATGCGGTGGTCCTCGCCCTCGATGAAGCTTTCGACGATGACCGTTCGGCTGTACTGCTTGGCGTGCCCGAAGGCAACCGCTACGTGCTCGTCGTCGGTGAGGTTCAGCGAGGCGCCGCGACCGTGGTTGGCGTTGAGTGGCTTCAATACCACCGGGTAACCGATGCGCTGCGCCGCCTCGACCGCGCCCCGCGAGGTGCGGACCAGCCGCTGCTGCGGCACCGGCAGGCCGAGCTTGGAGAGAACCCTGACGGCCTCCTCCTTGTCGGAAGCGATCTCCACCGCAATGTGGCGGGTCTGGCTGGTGATGGTTGCCTGCACACGTCGCTGGTTCTTGCCGAAGCCGAGCTGCACGAGGCTGTATTCGTTCAGGCGCACCCACGGAATGTCCCGCTCTTCGGCGGCGCGCACCAGCGACGCGGTGCTGGGCCCCAGCGCACGGCGCTGGGTAAACCGGATGAGCTCGTCCCGCTCATCCGCGAAATCGAAGTCCTGCGGATGATCGGCGGAGCGCAGCTCGGCGGGCAGCAGGCCGTTGAGCAACCGAAAGGCGAGCTCGCCGGCCTCGCGCCCGACCTCGCGCTGGGCATACTGGTAGACGACGTTGTAGTGGCCCGGCTCACCGGTTGACCGCGTTCGCCCGAAGCTCACCTGGCCGCCCGCGACGTTTTGCAGCTCCAAGGCGACGTGCTCGAGAATGTGCCCCATCCAGGTGCCCTCGTCCTCGCGCAGCCGCCGCACGAACCCTCCCGGCTCCCCGTAGGAACAGCCGTGCTCGTGGAGGCCCGGCAGCGCCTCCAGAAGGGGGTCGATGAACGCATCGCCGAGTCGCGCGCTCGGCCACTCCTCGAGCTCCTGCAGGTCGATCAGGAGACGCATGACCGGGAAATTGGCGTACAGGTTGGGACCCAGGTAGACCTGCTTCTCGAGAATCTTCATTCGTTCACCGGCTCGTGATCCTGGCCCTCGGGCGGCGGTGTGACCTGGCGCGACACCAGGTCGAATCGGGCCCCTTGCAGGAGGATGTGGAGCTTCACCCCGACCATCGAGACGGGGTCGCCTTTGTCTCTGCCCATCGAGGAGTACTCCAGGCGGGAGGCGTCGACGATGGTCGCCGACCCGCTGCCG
>CBDUAS010000023.1:0-14205 GCA_965365185.1 uncultured bacterium
CTCCTCGAGCATGTCGGCTGAAGCTCGCGGCTCAACGACCCCGGGCGCAGGGGCTCGGCCCGCCGGTTACGTGTGCGTTCATGGGCACTTCTATCAGCCGCCGCGCGAGAATCCGTGGCTGGAGGAGATCGAGCTACAGGACTCGGCCTACCCGTATCACGACTGGAACGAGCGCATCACCGACGAGTGCTACGCGGCCAACGCCGCATCGCGCATCCTCGACGAAGACGGACTGATCACCAAGATCAACAACAACTACGACCGCATCAGCTTCAACTTCGGTCCGACGTTGCTCGCCTGGCTGGAACGGCGCCGGCCGGAAGTGCTGGGCGCTCTCGTCGAGGCCGATCAGCGAAGTCGCGAGCGGTTCTCCGGACACGGCTCGGCGATGGCGCAGGCTTACAACCACATGATCCTGCCCCTCGCATCGTCGCGAGACCGGCGCACCCAGGTGCACTGGGGATTGCGCGATTTCGAGCGCCGATTCGGCCGTCGACCGGAAGGGATGTGGCTGCCCGAAACGGCCGTGGATATCCACAGCCTCGAAGCGCTGGCGGAGGCCGGCGTGCGCTTCACCGTATTGGCTCCACGCCAGGCGATGAAGGTACGCAAGCTGGGCGACGCGAGATGGCGACCGATCGGTGCAACGACGCTCCTGGATACCGGCATGCCCTACGAGGTTCGCCTGCCCTCCGGCCTGTCGATCAGCGTGTTCTTCTACGATGGCCCGACGTCTCGAGCCATCGCCTTCGAGGATCTCCTACGCAGCGGCCGCGACTTTGCCGAGCGACTTCTGTCGCCGCTGCAACCTGGCGCAGGCGGCCCCCGGCTCATGCACGTCGCCACCGACGGCGAGACCTACGGACACCACCATCGATTCGGCGACATGGCGCTGACTTTCGCTCTCGAGGCCGTGGAAGCAAGCGATCGCGCCCGCTTGACGAATTACGGCGAGTTCCTCGATCTCCGCCCGCCCACGCACGAGGTCACGATTGCCGAGAACACCTCGTGGAGCTGCGCCCACGGCGTTGAGCGCTGGCGGTCCGACTGCGGTTGCCGCATCGAGGATCGGGCCGGATGGAACCAGGCCTGGCGGAGCCCGCTGCGCGGGGCACTCGACTGGTTGCGCGACGAGCTCGCCCCATTGTTCGAACAGCGCGCCCGCGCCTACCTGAACGACCCGTGGGCGGCGCGGGACGATTACATCGACGTCGTGCTCGACCGCTCCGACGAGAACGTCTCCGACTTCCTTGTAAAGCACGCACATCGCCGCCTCGACGCCGCGGACAGGGTCAGCGTACTGGAGCTCCTGGAGATGCAGCGGCAGGCAATGCTGATGTACACGAGCTGCGGCTGGTTTTTCGACGACCTCGCGGGTATCGAGACCGTCCAGATCCTGCGCTACGCCGGCCGTGCCATTCAGCTTGCCGAGCGGCGCGGGGCGGCGCGCGTAGAGGAACGTTTCCTCGATCGTCTCCGTCTGGCCGTCAGCAACCGCCCCGAGGAAGGCGACGGAGCGGCGATCTACGAACGGACCGTGAAACCGATCCGCGTGAATCTGCGACAGGTCGGCGCACACTACGCCATCAGCTCGCTGTTCAGCGGCCCGGAGGAATCACCGGAGGCATTCTGCTATCGGGTCGAGCGCAGCGACTACCGGCGCTTCAGCCTCGGTCGGGCGCGACTCGCTGTCGGCCGCTGTCGGGTAACGTCGCGAACGACCGGGGAAACGGAAGACCAGTCGTTCGCCGTCATCCATCTCGGCGACCACAACCTCGTCGCCGGAGTGCGCCAGGCGATGACGAGAGATGCGTTCGACATCATGGTCGCGGAGCTCGGTGGCGCGTTCGAAGACGGCGATTTCCCCGCCAGCTTCAACCTCCTGGAGAAGCACGTCGGGCCGTCGCTCTACTCACTGTCGTCGCTCTTTCGCGACCAGCGACGGGCCATCCTCTCCGTCATCCTCGACGCCGCCGTGGCCGATGTCGAGACCTCCGCGCGCCGCCTCTACGATCAGCACGCCCCGCTGCTGCAGTTCCTGGAGACACCGGACCACCCGCTCTCGCGTGGCCTGCGCACCGCCGGCGAGATCACCTACAACTCGGAACTGCGGCGCGCTCTCGACCCGAACAACCCGGACTTCGACCTGGTGGAGGAGATCCTGGACAAGTCGGACAAATGGCAGCTCCACATCGACCGGGCGGCGCTACCGTACCAGATGGAGCGCACGGCGACCGCCATCGCAGAGCGCCTCCTCGACCTCGAAGACGGGCGCGACGCGATGGCGGCGCTGCAGCACCTGGTCGAGCTGGCCCACGGCTGCGACTTCGACCTCAACCTCTGGCAGGCGCAAAACGCTTTCTACCTCCTGATGGAGCGACGTTTCGCCCGGCAGGCGAAGGCGGCCGCAAACGGCGATGCCGACGCTGCCGCCTGGGTAGAGCAAGCTCGAACGCTCGGCAAGGCCCTGCGGGTACGCGTCGGTTAGCGCGATCCGGTCAGCGGGGCGCGGCGGCGCGGGTGGCCGCGGCGGCGCGCCTTCCCTCGCCTCCGGTCTCCGTGAGGTGCTGGCTGCCGGTTCAGTCGTCGATCACGCCGCCGGGCCCGGCGGGGACGGGAGCCGGTGGCCCGCTCAGAACACTCCGGTACAGCTCCAGGTAGCGCGACGCCGAGCGCGGCCACGAAAAGTCGCTCACCAACGCGCGTCGCCGCAGAGCAGCCCACACCCGCGGCTTTCGATACACGGAAAGAGCGCGTTCGACCGCGGCGACGATCCCCTCCACGGTGATCTCGGTAAAGACGATCCCGGTGGCCGCATCGGGTTGCTGCTCGATGTCGATGACCGTGTCGACCAAACCGCCGACGCCGCTGACGATCGGAATCGTGCCGTAGCGTTGGGCGTAAATCTGACTGAGGCCACAGGGCTCGAATCGCGACGGCATCAGCAGGTAGTCGGCGCCCGCCTGCATGCGATGCGCGAGCCCCTCGTCGAACTCGATGCGCACGGCGACCCGGTCGGGCGCTCGCTCGCCGAGCGCCCGCAGACCGGCGGCGATGTCGGCGTCACCGGTGCCGAGAAAGACCCAGCGGGCGTTTGTATCCTGCAGGCGCGGCACGGCCTCGATGAGCAGGTCGATGCCCTTCTGGTACACCAGCCGGCTGATCACGACGATCAACGGCGCCTTCAGGTCCGAGGGCAGGCCGACTTCCGCCAGCAGCTCGCGTTTGCACCTTCCCTTCCCCTGCGGTGCGCCGGCGCGGAAGTGGTGTGCCAGGTGCGGATCTGTCGACGGGTCCCAGACCTGCGTGTCGATTCCGTTCAGGATGCCGGTGAAATGCTCCTGACGGTCCATGAGCACGCCGTCGAGCCCCGCCCCCGACTTCGGGGTCAAGACCTCGAGCGCGTACGTGGGCGAGACCGTGGTGACCGCGTCGGCGGCCACGATGCCCGCCTTCAGCACGTTCACGTCGCCGTAGAACTCCGTGTAGCGAACGTCGAAGAAACGATCGTCCAGCCCCGTCTCCGCGTATTGCTCGGCAGGGAACCTGCCTTGGTGAGCGAGATTGTGGATCGTCAAGACGCTGCGGCTATGGGCGAAAAACGGGTCCTCCCGCAGCTCCGCCCGGAGCAGCAGCGGCGCCAGCGCTGCCTGCCAGTCGTGCGCGTGCAGCACGTCGCAGGGCAGGTCGAGGGCGCGCAGCAGAGCGATCGCGGCGCGGTTGAAAGCGCTGAAACGCCTCGCGTTGTCCGCGTACAGTCCGCCCTCATCGCCGTAGACGCCGGGGCGATCGAAGAGCTGCGGAATATCGATCAGGTACAGGTTCAGGTTCTGAGCCAGCGGTGCGCACCAGGCGGTGGCGCGGATGCTGCCGCCGTCGACCGGAACCTCCAGGTCGACGTCCAACGCCTGCAGGTCAACCCCGCCGATGGATCCATAATCCGGCAGAAACAGAAGAACCTCGACGCCGGCGGCGGCAAGGGCGCGTGCCAGCCCCGCGACGGCATCGCCCAGGCCTCCGGTTTTGGCCAACGGTGCGGCCTCCGAGGCGATCATCGCTACGCGCAGCGGTTTGTCGGTTCCCATCGCGGCCTCTGTATCCATCGCGGTCTTTCGCTGCGCCCATGCACAGGTACCCATGATGATATCGTGGGGTTCGGCCGCCGCATTCCTCTTTCGACAGGCGCAGTGGCGCCTCGAAACCGCAAGACCCATGAGATCGAGCGAGCATCACGAACGCTTTGTCAGCCTGTTGACGCGCGAGACGCTGGCGCTCGTGCTCGCCGGTGGGAGAGGATCGCGCCTGGAGCACCTCACGCGATGGCGAGCGAAGCCCGCCGTGCATTTCGGCGGCAAGTTCCGCCTGATCGACTTCCCGCTGTCCAACTGCGTCAACTCGGGCATCCGTCGTATCGGGGTGTTGACGCAGTACAAAGCGCACTCGCTCATCAGCCACATCCACCAGGGCTGGGGATTCCTTCGCGGTCACCTCGGCGAGTTCGTGGAGGTAATCCCGGCACAGCAGCGGGTCGACACCTCGTGGTATCAAGGCACGGCCGACGCGATCTACCAGAATATCGATATCATCCGCGGCCATCGTCCCGAATACGTCCTCATCCTCGCCGGCGACCATGCCTACAAGATGGACTACGGGCCGATGATCGCGCGGCACGTCGATGCCGGCGCCGACGTCACCGTCGCCTGCCTCGAGGTGCCGATCGAGAGCGCGCACGCCCTCGGTGTGATGTCCGTCGACGCCGAGGATCACATCTCGGAATTCGCCGAGAAGCCGGCCCAGCCGCAACCTTTGCCCGGCAAACCGCATCTCGCCCTGGCTTCTCTGGGCATCTACGTGTTCACGCCGAAGGCGCTGTTCGCGTTGCTCGAGGCCGACTCGCGCGACGACGAGTCGACGCACGACTTCGGCAAGAACATCATTCCCAAGGCGATCGAAACGATGCGCGCCGTTGCCTACCGCTTCGAGGACCCGGCGACCGGTAAGCAGGCATACTGGCGCGACGTCGGCACGATCGGCTCGTTCTGGAAAGCCAACCTCGAGCTCGTCGAAGTGACGCCGCAGCTCAACCTCTACGATCACACCTGGCCCATCTGGACCTACGAGCCGCAACTGGCGCCGGCGAAGTTCGTGTTCGACGACGCGGATCGGCGCGGCCTGGCGGTGGACTCGATGGTATCCGCCGGCTGCGTCGTCTCCGGCGCCCTCGTCCGCCGGTCGCTGTTGTTCAACAATGTGCGGGTGAACTCCTACTCCGCGGTGTCCGACTCGGTCATCCTTCCGGACGTCGACATCGGTCGCCATTGCAGGATCCGCAAGGCCGTCATCGAGCGCTGGACGCGGATCCCGGCGCACACCGTGGTCGGCGAGAACCCCGAGGATGACGCCGAGCGCTTCCATGTCGCCGAGGACGGCATCGTCGTGGTCACGCCGGAGATGCTGGAGCGCGTCGCCGCCGATTCCGTCCCCCGTCGCCCGATGATGACGCGCTGAGGTCGCCGCGGCGGCTCTGGCCCGTTCGGGCTGTTGCTACGGCCCGGCCGGCCCTGACTCTTCCGGGCTCCTGTTACAACCAGCGCATGCGGCCGGTCTCGGCGGGATGCGCCAGAAGGTCGTTGCGCGGCGAGACCCGCACACGGTGCTCGTAGCGCGCCAGCTCGCCGGCCGCAAACCCCGCCTGAAACTCGAGCTCGTAGACGATTTCGCCATCCTCGGCGGCTTCGTCGACCGGGCGATACGCACGCTTCTCCTGCAGGGTGAGGTCGGGGCCATCGAATCCGGTCCCCCAGACGCACTCGACAACCACTTCCTCGGGGCGCAGCCCCGCCAGGTTGACGGCGACCCTGCTGGGCGGTGACGGGCTGCCGTTGGCGACTCCGGGCTGCTTACCGAGGCGGCGAATGGCGACGTTCGGCCAGGCTTCTTGAACCTTCTGCTTCCAGGCCGCCAGCTCGCGGGCTCCCGCGCAATTGTCGCGACGCAATTGTCGACCGTGCTCGGCGGCGGGAACATAGCGGCCGGCACTGTATTCCTGAAGCATGCGCAGGGCATTGAATCGGGGGATGATCGAGCGCATCGACGCCTTGACCATCTGCACCCACTGTGCCGGGATGCCGGCTTCGTCGCGCTCGTAGTACGTCGGCACGACCTGCTCTTCCAGCAGAGTGAACAGCTCGTCGGCTTCGCGGCGGTCGCGTTCGAAGCGATCCTCGATCTCGGTGTGCGGGAAGATGCCCCAACCGTTGCGGGTGTCGAATCCCTCGGCCCACCAGCCATCCAGCACGCTGAGGTTCAACGTTCCGTTCATGCCTGCCTTCATGCCGGAGGTTCCGCTCGCCTCGAGCGGATACTCCGGAGTATTCAGCCACACGTCGACGCCGAGCAGCATCGCCTTGGCCAGCGGCAGGTCGTAGCCTTCGAGCAGCACGATCTTGCCCTCGAACTCGGGCCACAACGACATGTCATGGATGGCGCGAATGGTCTGCTGGCCGTCCAGGTCGCGCGGGTGCGCCTTGCCTGCGAACAACAGAACCACCGGGCGTTCCTGGTCGTTGATCAGCCTGGCCAGGCGTTCGGCATCGGACAAAACCAGCGTCGGACGCTTGTAGGTCGCAAACCGCCGCGCGAAGGCGACGGTCAGCACGCCGGGCCGCGCAGGATCGATGCCGCGCATCAGGCGCGCGGTCGCCTCGGGACTGCGACCGATACGCTGCAGCCGGCGCAGGGCACGCGCTCCGACCACCCCCAGCATCTCTTGTTTGAGCAACTGCCGAACGTTCCACACCAGGGAATCCGGCAGCTTGTCGATCGCTTGCCAGAATTCCGGATCACAGAGATGGTCGCGCCATCCGCTGCCGAGGTGCTGGGAGAAGACGTCGGCCCAGGTGGGCGCCAGGAAGGTCCCGATGTGCACGCCGTTGGTGACATGAGCGATCGGGTTTTCCAGGGGTGGCACTTCGCTCCAGGCCTGTGCGTCCAGACGTGCGGCGACGTCTCTGTGGGTGCGGCTGACGCCGTTTTGAAAACGCGAGCCACGTAGCGCCAGCGCCGTCATGTTGAACTTCCCCGCCCCCCCGTCGCGGCCACCGAGCGCCAGGAATGCATCCATGTCCAGGCCGAGATCCTGCGCCATGCCACCGAAGTACTCGACCATCAGCTCGCGCTCGAACACGTCGTGTCCCGCGGGCACCGGCGTATGGGTCGTGAACACCGTGTTGCTGGCCACGACCTCGAGGGCAACGTCGAACGTCTCGCCCTGCTGCACGTGCTCGCGGCACCTCTCCAGGATCTGAAAGGCGGAGTGACCCTCGTTGCTGTGCCAGACGGTGGGCGCGAGACTCATCGTCCGCAACGCCCGCACGCCACCGATGCCGAGGATGATCTCCTGCTCCAGCCGGCGTCGCCGGTCACCCCCATAGAGCTGGTAGGTGATCTCCCGGTCGGTGCGGTCGTTCTCCGGCACGTCGCTGTCGAGCAGAAAGAGGTCGATCCCGCGGGCGTGCAGCTTCCAGACGTTCAGCAAGACCTCGCGTCCCGGAAGCTCGACCCGCACGCGGAAAGGCCTGCCGTCCGCGCCGATCGCGTGGGTCAGCGGCAATTCGGCGAAGTTCGCCTGCACATAGCTGTGTTCCTGCTGGCCCTCGCGGTCGATGGTCTGGTCGAAATACCCCTGTTGATACAGCAGGCCGACGGCCACCAAGGGGACGCCATAGTCGGAGGCCGCCTTGACGTGGTCGCCCGCCAGGATGCCCATTCCGCCCGAGTACAGCTTCAACCCCTCGTGCAGCCCGAACTCCATGCAGAAGTAGGCTACGAGGTCATCTGCTGGATCCAGCCGGAGCCGGGCAGACTGGGCGTCGGATAACGTGTCGGTGTTCTTGGTCCCCATCGAAGCTCGCCGTTAGCCGCGGTGCGAAGCACTGTCTCCCTGGCGCGTGTGCTCGGCCACGGGCGTGTGTTGCGCACCGATCGAAGATTTCGGTTCGCCGGTTGCGTGAGCGGAGTCGAATTCTACGGCCCGGGTCCGACACCGACAAGCTCGAAGTGCCCGCGCAGGCCCTGTCGCCGACCGCACACCCGCCTCCGCCGCCCCGGCGAAGGATGAAATCGTCCGTCGCCGTCGCTCACCGCCCCACCTCTTGCTGTGCGCGGCGTGCCAGCGCCAGCTCGCGCTCGGCGTCCTGCGGTCGCCCGAGACGATTGTAGACGTCGGCGAGCACGAAGTGCCCGAGGGCGCGCACGGGCGCCTCTGGTTGCAGCGCCAAACCTCTACGGGCCGCGGCGCCCGCTTCCTCGTACAGTGCCGGGTCGTTGAGCAGCAGCAGGTAGCGACCCAGCGAAACGTGGGCGCGGGCGAACTCCGGATTCGCATCGATCGCCTGGCGCGCCGCGTCGACGGCCTCGGCCGGCTGCCCCAGGTCGGCGAGCAGGATCGACAGGTTGAACCAAGACCGGTAGTGGCGCGGGTGGCTTTCCACCTCCCGGCGATACTCGGTCACGGCCGTCGCCGGATCGGCAGAGGCTTCGGCGACGAGCGCCAGGTAGTAGTGCACCTCCGGGTAGTTGGGCGCCAACTCGGCGGCGCGTTCCAGGTAGCGCTGCGCTGCCGGCACCTCGCCGAGTTGCAGGGAGGCGACGCCGGCGCCGAAGTGCGTTGCCGGCATGGTGTCGGTGTTGTCGAGTGCGCTATCGAAATGCTCCAGGGCCCGACGCGGGTTGCCCGCCTCGAGCTCCATTTCTCCTAGGTTGTAGTGCGCCGCCGGACTGTCGGGCACCAGCGCCAGCAATGCCTCGAAGTCGGCGCGGGCACCGTCGACGTCGCCCAACCTTCGCCGCGCCAGGCCGAGGTTCGACAACGCCAGGTCGTACTCCGGGTTCAGCTCCATGGTCGCGACGAAGGCCTCCACCGCCCCGGCGAAGTCGCGCTGCGCGAAGCGCGCATTGCCCAGTGTGAACTGGGCATCGACGACGCCGGGATCTTCACCGACGAGCTCTTCCAGCAGCGTCTCGGCGGCCGCCGGCTCACCGGACTGCAACAACCCCTGCGCACGGGTGAGCTTGCGGAACAGCTCGGCCTTGTCCTTCGGGTCGGGAAGCGGGCCTTCGGGCAGGTCGGCGGACGCGCCCCCGATGTAGCCCAGGGCGCGCAGTCGCTGCGCGGCTTCGCCGCTGAGTCGACCCGGACCGGCGACCACGGACCCTTGCAGGCGGGCGTCCAACTCGTCGTACAAGTCCGCCGCCAAATCGGCATTCATCTGCACGAGGTTGGTGAGCTCCTGCGGATCCCGGGCGAGATCGTAGAGCTCCGGCCGTGGCGCCCTGATGTACTTGAATCCATCTGCACGCAGCGCGTAGAGCTCTTGCCAGCCGAAGTGAAAGCGGGGGAAGAAGGTCTCCGAGTAAGCCGGGCGCGCGCTCCCCTCGTCGAACAGGAACGGCACCAGGCTCTCGCCGGCATACGAAGCAGGCACCGGCAGGCCGACCAATTCGAGCAGCGTCGGGGCCACATCGGTGAGCCGCACCTGCTCGGGAACCTCGGTGCCGGCGCCGAAGCCGTCCGGAAGCCGGAGGAGCAGCGGCACCAGGATCGTGGCGTCGTAGAGGAACAACCCGTGGCCCGGCTCTCCGTGGTCGCCGAGTGCCTCGCCGTGGTCGGCCGTCACCAGCACGACGGTGTCGTCGGCGGCGCCCGTCTCCTGTAGGGCGTCGAGCAGCTCACCGATCAGCGAGTCGGTGTAGGCCACCTCGCCGTCGTAGGGGTCGGTCGCGAACCGGCTGGCGTAGGGTTCGGGGGCGGCGTAGGGCGCATGCGGGTCGTACAGGTGCACCCAGGCGAAAAAAGGATCCTCGCCGCGGTCGCGCAGCCACGGGAGCGCCGCATCGAGCACCGCGTCACCACGGCGCTCGACCTGACCGGGGGTCACGCCCTCACCGCCGTAGTCGAAGTTGTCGTCGTAAGCGTCGAAGCCTCGTGCCAGCCCCCAGCGCGAGTGCAGCACGTAGGCGCCGACGAACGCCCCGGTGTCGTAGCCGGCCTGTTGGAAGATCTCTGCCAGCAAGGGAGGGTCCGCAGGAATCTCGAAGGCGCCGTTGTCGCGTACGCCGTGCTGCGTCGGATCGAGCGAAGCGAGCAGCGACGTGTGCGACGGCAGCGTCAGCGGGACACTGGCAACAACCTCCTCGAAGCGGGCCCCCTGCCGCGCCAGGGCGTCCATCCGCGGCGTTTCCGCAGCGGCGTGACCGTAGGAGCCGAGGCGGTCGGCCCGCAACGTGTCGATGGTGACCAGCAGGACGTTGGCACCGTCGTAGCCGAGTCGGTAGCCTCTATTCAGCCACCACAGGCTCGCTGCCACCAGCAACAGCAGCGGAACCACGACAAGGACGAGGCGGCGGGCGGAGATCTTCACCAGGCTGAGCGTCGAACAGGAAGTTTCACGGGATGGAAATGGGCAGCGGAAGGCAGGCGCGACCTGGGGGAAGTGTAACGCACCGGCGCAGCGGGATGACGGCCGCCACCCGTTCGCTTTGCGCCGTCGCCCTGCTGACCGCCTGCGGCGCAATGCTGGGGATCGTCGGATGCGCCGCCGACAGCGTCACTCCGTCGCAGGAGTCGAGCGCCACCGGTCCGAGCGGCAGCGACCTGAGCGCCGGCCCGAACCTTCTGCTGGTAACCCTCGACACGCTGCGCGCGGATCGTCTCGGCGCCTACGGTTACGAGCCGATCGAGACACCGCATCTCGACCGCCTGGCGCGCCAGGGAGTGCTCTTCGACCAGGCCGCCACGACGGTGCCGACCACGCTGCCGGCGCATGCCTCGATCCTCACCGGACAGCTACCGACGCGCCACGGCGTGCGCAACAACGGCACGTTCCGGTTGGAGGGCGATGCGCTGACACTGGCCGAGGTGCTCCGCGACGAGGGCTACGCGACGGCGGCCTTCATCGCCGCCTTCGTGCTCGACGCCCGCTTCGGGACTGCGCAGGGATTCGACGCCTATACGGACTTCAGCGAGGAGGAGTCCGAAGTCGTCGCCACGCCGTTTCTGAAGATCCAGCGGCGCGCCGACGAGGTCGTGGCCGAGGCGGTCGACTGGTTGCAGGACAGGCAGGGGCCGTTCTTCGGTTGGGTGCACCTTTACGATCCCCATACACCCTACGACGCGCCGGAGCCCTTCGGCAGTCGCTACGCCGATCGCCCGTACGACGGCGAGGTCGCCTACACCGACAACGCGGTGGGCACGCTGCTCGCCGGCCTCGAGGCCGCCGGGCACGGCAGCGACACACTCGTTGTCGTCGTCGGCGACCACGGCGAGGGCCTCGGCGACCACGGCGAGGAGTGGCATACCTACTTCGTGTACGACAGCACCGTGCGGGTGCCGCTGATCGTGTGGGCCGGCACGTCGCTGCCGCAGGGCACGGTGGTGCGCGGGGACGTCAGCGTCGTCGACCTGCTGGTCACCATCTTGGCGCTCCTGGGGGTCGACGACCCGGCGGCGGGCACCCGCGACGGGCACGACCTGCGTCCCCTCATCGCGCAGCCCGAGGCTGCCGGCCGGGCCGCCTACGCCGAGAGCCTCGTTCCCCTCCTCAACTTCGGCTGGGGCGAGCTGCGGGCGCTACGCCACGACGGCTGGAAGTACATCGAGGCGCCGCGCCCCGAGCTCTACGACCTCACCAACGACCCGGGCGAGACCCGAAACCTGGCGGCCGCGGAGCCGGACCGCAGCGACGCCATGCGGGACGAGCTGGAGGCCATCGTCGGCGACGACGACCCTTCGTCCTACGCCGCCGGCGCCCTCCCGGTCGATCCCTCGACGCTCGAGCGACTGCGCGCCCTCGGGTACCTCGCGGGCGGCTCGGCCCCGGACCAGCGCGACGTCGATCCCAAGGACATGGTCGAGGTGTACGAGGCGTTCAACGACGGCATCGAGGCGGTCAACGACCTGGTGGCCGAGAGCCGCTGGCGCGAGGCCGAGGAAGAGCTCTACGGGCTCGACGAGGTGCTCCCCGACCACTTCCTCGTCCAGTACCACCTCGGCAAGGTCACGCTGGCGCAGGGGGATGCCGCCACCGCTCTGCAATACCTGCAGAAAGCGCTCGATCTCAACCCTACCTACAGCCTCACCTTCATCGAGATGGCGAAGGCATACGAGGCCGCCGGCTCACCGCAGCGCGCGGTCGAGATCCTCGCCGAAGCCATGAGCGCCTACCCCGATGTGTTCACGTTCCCCCTGCAACTGGGAGACCTGCACCTGCGACAGGGGCGCCCGGCCGACGCGCTGATGGCATACGCCGCCGCTCGACGGCTCATCCCCGAGCACGCCGGACTGCTGTCGCGTATGGCAGGGCTGTATCTGCAGCAGGGGCAGCCGGAGGCCGCCGGAGAGATCCTGCAGCAGCTCGTGCGTCTGACGCCGGACGACGCCCGTGCTTGGGGGAATCTGGGCATGGTGATGGGCGGGCAGGAACGGTTCGACGAGGCCGAAGCGGCTTTCCGCCGGGCCATTGCCCTGGCGCCGGAGCAAGCCCCGCTGCACTTCAACCTGGGTCTGGTGCTGATACGCCGCGGCGAGCGGGATGGCGCCCGCCGGGCGTTCGAGCGGGCCCTCGAGCTGGACCCGGGCTTCTCCCCTGCTCGCGAGCAGCTTGCCCTGCTCGGGGGCCGCGGGCACTGAGCAACCGTTCCCACGGCTCGCTTTTCGTTTCTCGCAGTAGCCAGGCCCACTTTCGGCCGTCTGCTTGCTTGCTTTTCACGCCTCCTAAAGCGTATAAAGGAATCGCGTTCTGTTCATTCATGTGTATGCGGACACGGTTTTCCTTGTATCGGTCCGACACCCGGGCACGCTCGGAAGACCAAGGCGTGGGAGTGGTTCGTATGAGAAAAGTTGTGCTGCTAATCGTAGCGGCGCTCGTAGTGGGCACCGCGGGCGTGGCAACGGCACAGGTCCGAGCCACGGGAACGATATCGGGGGCGGTCCTCGACCCGGAGGGCGCACCGCTTCCCGGGACCCAGATCACGGTCAGAGGCCCGGCGGCGATGGGCGACCAGGTGGCCTACACCGGCCCCGCCGGCAACTATCGCGTGCCACTGCTGCCTCCTGGCGTGTACACGGTTTCCGCGACGCTGCAGGGGTTCAACCAGATGGTGCAGGAGAACGTCGACGTCGGCGTTCGCCGAAACACCACGGTGAACTTCACCATGTCGCTGGCGTCCCTGGAGGAGACCGTCACCGTCACCGGCACCGCGCCGGTTGTCGACGTGCGCACGACCAAGCGCTCGACCGAGGTCAGCGACGAGGTGCTCAACACCTTGCCGGAGCCTCGCGGCGTCGGCGGTGACCTGATGAACCTGTCGCTGGACGCTTCGCTGCCGGCCGGCGACGACTTCCAGGCCAACGGTGCCAGCTTCTTCGGCGGCACCACGGCCTCGAACTCGTTCCAGGTCGACGGCGCCGCGGTCACCGACCCCAGCGGCGGCTCGCAGTTCCCGTTCTACAGCCCGGACTGGTTCGAGGTCATCGAGCAGACGACCACCGGCGCCGGCGCGGACATGGGCAAGGGCACCGGCTCGATCTTCAACGTCGTCACCAAGTCCGGCGGCAACGACTTCACGGGTGAGAGCAACTTCTACTTCCAGAACGACTCGTTCATCGGCTACAACGGCGAGGGCATCGAATCCGACTTCGCCGACTTCGGCCCGGAGAACGCCGCCCAGATCGATCACCGCTACGACTTCACCTTCAACGTCGGCGGCCCGGTGATCCGCGACAGGCTGTGGTTCTTCGCCGGCTACCAGCTCTTCGACGAGCGCTTCCGCAACCCCGGTGTTCCCTTCGACGGCACCGAGAACTCGGATCGCTTCTTCGGCAAGCTGACCTGGCAGGCGAACCCCGAGAACCGCTTCATCACCTCGGTGATGGCGGACACCTACACGCTCGCGGGGCGTCCGAACGAGACCTTCGTCCAGGGCGAAGAGGCGACGGCCTTCGAGCCTTCGATGAACATCACGCCCAACATCACCTGGAACACCATCCTCGGGCCGAACTCGTTCCTCGAGGTCAAGTACTCCGGCTTCTACGGCTTCTTCGACCTCATTCCGGTCACCGAGGCTCCGAGCCAGTTCGACCTCGGCACCGGCTTCATGTCGGACGCCTACTACGGCTACTACACGTTCGATCGCGCCCGCACCAAC
>CBDUAS010000024.1:0-14099 GCA_965365185.1 uncultured bacterium
GGCCGCCGATGGTACGGAGCTCAATTCGCGCTTCGAGCAATTCTCGGGCAACTTCATTACCTCCTGGGAGCTCGAAACGGGCCGCATCGAGTGGCTGCTCGCCGGATCGACGGTCGTCGTGGCCGGTTACGGGTGGTGACATCGGCTGGCTGAACGAGTCGTCCCGCATGAGTTGGACCGTTATTTCGGTGCCTGCCGTCATCGCCTCGAGCATACGCACACACATCCCGTAAGGGGACATATTGATGATGACGCCGCGGAACGTCAGTTCGGGCACGTCGGTGCCCGCCTGGGCGGGGACCTCGAACATCGGCCGCGGCCGCGGATCAACGGGCGCCTCGAGCCCCTCGAAGTGCTGGCGAACGAGCCCCTCGATGACGTCGGGGTCGAAGTCACCGACGGCGATGACGGCCATCAGGTCGGGTCGATACCATTCCTCGTAGAAGCGCCGGATGGCCTCATGGGATGCGGTCTCGATGCTTTCCTGTGTGCCGATCGGCAGCCTCTCCGCGTACCGCGAACCCTTGAAGATGATGGGAAACTGCTTGTCGTTCATGCGTGCCTGGGCGCCCTGCCCCAGGCGCCACTCCTCGACCACGACGCCGCGTTCGGCATCGATCTCCGCCCCGTCGAGGGTGATCGCCCGCGACCAGTCCTCCATGATCTGGAACGCCGTCGAGACGTACTCGGAGTTGTCGGTCGGTACCTGCAACATGTAGACAGTTTCGTCAAAGCTGGTGTAGGCATTGACGTCGGGCCCCAGCCGCATGCCGATCGACTCCATGAACTCGATGAGCTCCTGCTTCTCGAAGTTCTCGGTGCCGTTGAATGCCATGTGCTCGAGCAGGTGCGCCATGCCGCGCTGGTCGTCGTCTTCGAGCACGGCGCCGGCGTTGACCACCAGCCGCAGCTCGGCGCGATTCTCGGGGCGCCCGTTTGCGCGGATGTAGTACGTCAGGCCGTTGGCCAGGGTGCCGACGCGGACGGCGGGATCGACGGGGAGCTCGGCATCGAGCGCCACGGTGCGCGCATCCTGAGGATTCGCGACGCCCTGAGCTCGAACGTCGAGCGTTGTGGCGGAGACAAGCCCGAAGACGACAATGGCTGCTGCGAAGACACGAATTGCGGCTTTCATCTACGATGCTCCTTGGCCCGACGAATCCACGGAATGCGGCTCTGAAAGCGTGCCGTTTCTCGACACCTCGGTACCCATGATGACGATCCGCGCCCGCGAGGTCCAGGCGGTCGGCGCTTCGCGCCCGACAATCGCCCGCCCTGACCACGTCCCGGCGGGCGGTAAACTGCGGCAATGACGGTCGACGACTTCATCCGGCGTTTCCGCAGCTCTGGGGGGATCTTCCCGGCAAACCTCACCTTCGACGTGCCCGACCGTTACAACTTCGTCCGCGACGTGCTCGACCGACGCGCATCGGACCCGGCAGCGCTGGCGGTGTGGGCGATCCAGCGGGACGGCGGGGAACAGAAGCTGACCTTCGCGGCAATCGCCGAGCAGTCGCGGCGCGCCTGCAACCTCCTCGCCGGCCTCGGGGTCGAGCCCGGCGACGTCGTCGTCGTCCTGCTGCCGCGCGTCGTCGAGTGGTGGGTGCTCAACGTTGCCTGCCTGCGCATGGGGGCGATCATCAGCCCGGGACCCGCTCAGCTCCGCGAGGCCGATATCGAATACCGGTTGCAGCGCACCGGCGCCCGCTGCATCGTCGCCCACCGCGAGGTAGCCGGGCGGGTTGACGCGGTCGCCGATCGCTGTCCGGAGCTACGTGTACGCGTGATCGTCCGCGGGCCTGCTGTCCCGGGTGCGGTAAGCGAGGCATCGACGACCGCGGCGCCTCCGGCGCCGGCCGGATGGTGCGATCTCGCCTCCGGTTGCGCCGCCCACAGCGACGAATTCGCCACGATCGACAGCAACGCCGACGATACCGCGGCGATCTACTTCACCTCCGGCACGGAGGGCGCACCGAAGATGGTGGCGCACACCCACGTTTCGTTTCCGCTGCGCAGCCGTCTCACCGGCGTGTACTGGTTGGATCTTCGCGCGGGCGACCTCCACTGGAACCTGTCGGATACCGGCTGGGCGAAGGCCGGATGGAGCTCCCTGTACGGGCCGTGGAACCTGGGAGCCGCGGTGTTCGCCGTCGACGCGAGACGGTTCGAGCCGGCGCGCGTCCTCGACCTCCTGGAACGCTATCCGGTGGCAACGATGTGCGCACCGCCAACCGTATATCGTCGCCTGCTGCTGCACGCCGGCAAGAACGGCCTGGGTACACGCGCGCTGCGACACTGCGTCGCCGCCGGTGAGCCGCTCAGTGCCGAGGTTCTCGATAGCTGGAGGGACAAGACCGGTATCACCATCCGAGACGGGTTCGGGCAGACCGAGAGCTCCCTGCTCACGGCCAACTTCCCGACCACCGAGCCCCGACCCGGCTCGATCGGCAAGCCCGTTCCCGGCTACGACGTGCAGGTGGTCGACGCGAACGGCGATCCTCTGGGGCCCGACGAGGAGGGAGACCTGGCCGTGCGGGTTGCACCGCAGCGACCGTTGGGGCTGTTCAAGGAGTACGTCGACGACGAGATCGCCAACACGGCGTCCCGGCGCGGTCCCTGGCACGTCACCGGGGATCGCGCGTACCGCGACGCCGACGGCTACTTTTGGTTCGTCTCTCGCGCCGACGACGTGATCATCTCCTCCGGATACCGCATCGGACCGTTCGAGATCGAGAGCGCGCTGATGCGACACCCGGCCGTGGCCGATGTCGCCGTCGTCTCGAGTCCCGATCCCGTCCGCGGGGAGGTGGTCAAGGCGTTCGTCGTGCTTGCGCCCGGTTTCGAACCGGACGACACGCTGGCCGGCAACCTGCAAGATCATGCCAAGGCGATCACCGCGCCCTACAAGTACCCGCGCAAGGTGGAGTTCGTCGAGACCCTGCCGCGGACCACGACCGGGAAGGTCCGGCGCGCCGCGCTGCGGGAGAGGGAGTGGAGGAACGCCTGAGCCCGGCGCGTCATGGTCGCGCCGGCGGATGCCTCGGCGGCGCCCGCGATTTGCTGCGGCGCACGGAATTGCTGCAGATTCCGGCTCAGGACAGCAGTGCTCGTGCTAGGAGCCGTACTGATAGTCGCGAAAGACTTCCTCCGCCTTCGGCAGGCGATAGGAAGCGTCCGGCCGCTGCGTGGCCGTCTCCTTGAGACGATAGGCGTTCTGGCCGCAGGTCCAGACGTTGAATGACGTCATCTCGTTGCACAGACACATCTTGTCCTCGACGCGAACGGGTCGCTGCGGGCTCGTGTCTGCGGCCTCGTTGTACAGCTTCAGGTAGCTGCACTCGCCCTTGCCGTCGAGCATGTATCCGAGTGCCTCGCACTGCGGCTTGGCCGAGTGGTGCAGGCATGGCGACTTCTTCAGCATGCGCATGGGGTAGCCGCTCGAGGACACGTTGTTGACGACGATGTCGTCCTCGCGGGCTCGGAAGTACTCCTGTTTCACGCTGGCGGGGAGCCCGGACTCCTCCGTCACGGTGAATCGGGTCGCTACCTGCACGGCCGCCGCCCCCGATTCCATGAATGCGACAGCGTCTCCGCCGGTGAAGATTCCCCCGGCCGGAATGACCGGTATCTCGAGCTGCTCTGCCGCCAGGTAATCGAGCACCTCGCGGACGATCTGCGCCAGGTCGAACTCCCGCCAGTCGTCCGGACCGAACGCCAGGTGCCCGCCGGCCAGCGGTCCCTCGACGATGATGTAGTCGGGCATGCGATCGACCCGGGCGGCGCCGCGCATGAACAGCCGTAGCGCCCGCACCGACGACACGATGATGCCGAAGGCGACATCGCGGAACCGTGGATGATCCTTCACCAGGGCCAACGACTTCAGATGCAACCCGGCGCTCAGCGTGATGCCGTCGATGCCCGCGTCCATGGCGGCGGCGAGGCGGGCCCGCAGCGTGCCGCTGGGGTCGTTCATCGTCAGCCGTTCCATGCAGTTGAGGAAGATCCGCCCGATGCCGTGCTTGCGCTCCATCGTCGAAGCCACATGCATTCGTTGTGACGCGGCGACGGCGTCGAGGTCGAAGTGCACCCCTGTCTTGTCGGGGTTGCCCTGGTTGTCGCGGTAGCGGCGGAACTTGTCGCTGACGAACTTGGTGCCGAACCGCATGTCGGCAACAGCCTGAATGCCGGCATCCGAAATGTGCCCGATTCCGCCCAGCCGCGCTGCTTCGAGGGCGAGCTCGGCCGTCGAGATGTTCACGCCCATGCCCCCGATGACCAGGGGAACGAGCTCGTGGGGACCCAACTTGAACCGATGTTCGTCCAGAGGCATTGCGAGGCCGTTCCGTAGTGAGTTCGCGGGGCGCCCACCAAGCAGCAGTCGTCGAGAGGCAACACAGGATTATTCGTATATCCCGACCATGTTGTCAATCTTTTGCGCCGGCGGCGGATTTCGGTGGGAAGAAAGCGGCGGGCGGCGGAACAGGCTGGGCATACGAACGCCGGGGAAGGCGTTCACGAGCCCTCGAGGTGGTTTGCCATGGCTTCCGTCGTCTTCGCACGCGTCGTGCGTCCGTTGTTGCTGATCCTTCTGCTGGCTCTCGTTGTCGCCTTCGCTGCCGCCGCCGGGGCGCAGGATGGTCCCGCCGGCGTCTGGGAAGGAGCCATCCAGGTGCCGAACCAGGCGCTGGCAATCGTCGTCACGCTGCACGGGGCGGAGGAAGGGGCCTGGAGCGGGACGATCGATATCCCCGCCCAGAACCTCACCGGGTTTCCTCTCAGCGATGTCGCCGTGACCGCGGATTCGGTCACGTTCGCCATGGCCGGCGTGCCCGGCGATCCGGTCTTCAACGGAACCTGGGACGGAGCGACACGGACGATCAGCGGGGACTTCCGCCAGGGGGGCGGCGCCTTTCCCTTCTCGCTGGAACGCACCGGCGATGCCGAGATAGCGGCGACGGAAGCCACGGGAATCGACCCGGAAACCGCCGCCAAGGTTGCGGGAACGTGGAGTGGGACGCTGGACGCGGGCGGCGCGACGCTACGGATCGTGTTTCACCTCGACGCCGGCGCCGACGGCTCCCTGTCCGGCACCATGGACAGCCCCGATCAAGGCCAGACCGGCTTGGCGATCAGCACGGTTGCGTTCGATGGCACGACGCTGCGCCTCGACCTGACGTACGCCGCCGCCTACTTCGAAGGAGATCTGTCAGCCGACGGCGCTTCCGTTGTCGGCAACTGGAACCAGGGCGGCGCATCCGTCCCGCTCACGGTGACCAGACAGTAAGAAACGAGAGCAGTCGCGTGCGCGGACAACCACGGGAGAGCGGCGCGGCTATTGCGACAGGTAGTCGCCGAGAGCAATCTCAACGGAGAGCATGACGCCGGCACCGTCGCGCCACACCTGCGCCCGGTAGTGCCGCGGCACGCCGGTGAGCTCGCGCATCAGCCACTCGTGTAGCGCCTCCAGCCCGCCGCGCCCGCGGAAGAACGGTTCGTCGCCGAACTCCAAGAGCACATCGCCGGGAAGGAGCTCGCCGATGGGTCCGTCCGGATCGACCGCGGTGATGGCGATGCCCACGACCTCACCGGCGGAGCCTGCCGGGGTGGAGCCGGGGAACAGCCGTTGGCGGCCCCAGACCGCCTCCCGCATCTCGGCGTCGATCTCGACCTCCTCACCCTCCAACCCGATCGAAGGAAACCGCTCCCCCAGCGCGTTGACCGCGTAGAACTCCCAGAACGAGAGCGGCCCCTGCGGCTGCCGGGGATCCAGGTCGTTCCACAGCGCCTCGCCGCGCAGCAGGGATTCGGCATCCGTACCGACACCGACGGTGACCACGTCGGTGGCAACCCGGCCGCGGTCGCCGTGTGCGCGTACGTCGTCGACCGCCACGCGAATCGACCGCCGCGGACGGTACGGTGGCAGCCGGCGGCCGTTGACGGTGATGGCCACGGGACGATCCAGGTCGACGATGTAGTCGTTGAGATAGAGGGTGATGGCCCGGGCCCAGCGGCTCTCGATCTCGATGTGATTGGCGGCGCGGACGCGCACCCGCACGATGCCCTGCCGGGTGTCGGATTCGATCCAGAAGACCCGTCGTGACAGCGGCATGATCCCGGCGTGCGGGAGTCGCAGAATCTCGCGCGGGTAAGGATCGCGCGGCCGCGCGTCGAGCCAGCGAAGCACCTCGGGATAGAGCTCGGAGAAACCCTCGTGGGCGCGGGCGCGGAACTCCCTGTAGGTGACGTCATAGCCAAAACGGTCGAGAATCGAGCCCAGGGCCCGCGGGCCTTCGATGCCGCGGATGTTTCGATCGCGAGCCCCCGCGAGCACGTAGGCCGGGACGTGCTGCAGGTTACGCAACAAGTGTTCGCGCGAGTCCCCCTCTGCAGATACGGGAACGATGGCGGCAAACCGATGCGGCATCGCGGCGGCGAACGCGATCGAGAAGTTCGCCCCCAGGGAGATGCCCGTGGCCACAATACGATCCGGGTCGATGCGGTAGCGGCGCTGTACCGCGTCGAGAATGGCCTCCGCCTGGGCAGGCGTGAGGATCTCGTACGGGAGTCGATCTTCGGTGCGCGGTCCTCTTGCACGCACGTGGACCATTGCCGGCGAGACGACGATCCAGCCGGCCGCAGCGGCGGCGTCGCGCCAGACGTTGACCATGCCCACGGCGCCGCTCACGGCCCCCTCGCCGCTGCCCGTGGGCCCGCCATGCATCGCCAGAATCACCGGCCAGGCGCGATCGTGCGTATACCCGGGCGGCGTGGCTGCGAACACGGGGACGACGCGACCGTCCGGTAGCGCCACCTCCAGGCGCTCCGCCAGTGCGCCGCTCCCGCGGCGAACCGTCGGCCTTCCCTGTCGCAGGACCTCCTCGAGATCGACGACGTCCGCGGCGCCATCGGGGTCGTCGACGCCGCGCCCCGCAGCCAAGCGCATTGCCTGCCAACGCTTTGCGGCTGCCGACGACTCTGTCGGATCTCCCCACAACATGGCGCGAAACACCGACAGACGCTCGCCTCGCGACGGCGCACCGCTCTCCTGGGAGGCTACCGCCGCAACGAGGGCGAGGCCGGTGAGGGCCGGGAGCACCCTCCGCCACCTCCCGGCGGTGCGGCTGTTGCGACGCGACATGCCCCCATCACACACACCGGAAGGACGGCGGTCAAGCGCGGGATCGGAATCGAGAAGGGCTGCCGATTGGCTCGCAGGAGCTCCCCGCGCGCGGTTCAAACCCTCCGGCGCTCTCCCGCGTCTCACTTGCAGTATGCTAAAAGTTATTATACTAATTTTTAGTATATTTACGAAGCCACCCGCACGCGCTCCGGATGTGTGTGCCGGTCGCGGAATCCGCGGACACGAACGAGAGAAAGCAAATGACCGTGTCGAACAGAAGCATAGACGTCGACCGACACCTGCCGCTGAAGCCGGCGGACTACCTGACGCTCATCGCCCTGGTGGAGTCCGACCAGCACGGCTACGGCCTGGTGAAGAAGATCGAGAAGCTCTCGGGCGGCACCCTGAAGCTGGTGCCGGGCAACTTCTACAGCGTCCTACAGCGGCTGCTCAACGACGGTTTGCTGGAGGAAAGCGAGCGACAGCCCGCCGCGGACCTCGACAACCGGCGCCGTCGCTACTACGCCATCACCGAGCTCGGACGTGAGGTGGCCGGAGCCGAGACCGCCCGGCTGAAGTCACTGGTGGCCCTTGCCGAGAGCCACGACCTGGCCGGCGGGAGGGCACGATGACGAGGATCTACCGGCTCTTGCTGCGTGCCTATCCGACCCCGATCCGTCGTGCGTTCGGCCGCGACATGGAGGATTTGTTTTCCGACTTGCTGCGCCAAGAGCGCCGCGACCGCGGATGGACCGCCGCCGTCGGCGTCGCGCTGCGTACGTTCGGCGAGCTGCCGTTCAGTGCCACCGAGGCACGCCGGGCCGCCTCCGGTGGATCGGCGTCCGGCGAGGCGTCGCCGCCGCCGCCGCGCGATTCGCGCGGAGGCTTTGCAGGAGGATTCGTCGACCGCCTCGCGGCCAACCTCCGCACTACGATGCGCAGCCTGCGCCGCAGTCCGGGCTTCGTGTTCGTCGTCGTGCTCACGCTGGCGGTGGGGATCGGTGCCAACACCGTGATGTTCACCGTCCTGGACGGCATTCTCTTGTCGCCGCTTCCCTACCACGAACCCGAGCGGCTCGTACGCTTGTACAACGCCTGGCCCGAGGCTCCGGAGCGAAAGGAATTCGTTTCCGGCAGCGGTTTTCTGGCGTATCGCGAACAGGCCGAGATCTTCGACGGGCTGGCTTCCGCCTATACCTACCGCCAAGCCGGGGCGGACCTGACCAACGGCGACGAGACCGAGCGAATCGTCGTCATGCCCGCTAGCTCGGGTTACTTCGGTGTGCTCGGCGTCGAGCCGTTGATGGGACGTGAGTTCTTGCCCGAGGAAGAGACCGCCGACACCTCCGTCGCCGTGATCAGCTATGGCCTCTGGCAAACGGCTTTTGCCGGCGACCCGGACATCCTGGGCAAAGACCTCGACCTGCAAGGAGTGCCGTACACCGTCGTGGGCGTCATGCCGTCCGGATTCCGCAATCCCCTCGGCTGGGAGGTGGATCTGTGGCGGCCGGAAAACCTGCAGCCGGGCGGCCGCAATAGCTGGAACAACTACTACCTGAGCGTCTTCGGACGGTTGCGCGACGATGTCTCGCTCGAGCAGGCACGCGAACGGCTGCGCACCCTGGGCGCGAAGATGTTCGAAGAAGACGAGCGCACGCGCGGGGCGTTTGCCAGCATCTACCCGCTGCTCGACGACACCGTCGGCGATACCAGCACCATGTTGTGGGTACTGATGGGGGCGGTGGGCCTCGTACTGCTGATCGCCTGCGTCAACGTGGCCGGCCTGTTTCTCGTGCGCAGCTCCGACCGCTGGAAGGAGCTGGCCATCCGTGCCGCTCTCGGGGCCGGCCGCCGGCGGCTGGTCGGCCAGATGCTTCTCGAGAGCCTCACGCTCGGCGTCGCCGGCGGACTCGCCGGGCTGGCGCTGTCCTTTGTCGGTCTTCGCGCCGTCGTCGCCATGAGCCCGACATCGCTGCCTCGCGTGGCAGAGCTCGGTATCGACGCTCGCGTGTTCGCATTTGCATGCGGCGTCTCGCTGCTCACCGGCCTGTTGTTCGGCGTCGCCCCCGCGCAGCAGCTATCGCGCCCGGATCTGGACCGCTCGCTGCGCCAGGATGACCGCGGATACAGCGGCGACAGGCGGCAACGCCGCGTGCGCGCGGCGCTGGTAGTGGCGGAGATTTCGATCGCTTTGGTGCTGCTGTTCGGGGCCGGCTTGCTGACCAAGAGCTTCCGCCATCTCCTCGACGTGGATCTCGGGGTCCAGACCGGCGGCGTGCTCACCTACGAGGTCCACCTGCCGACTTCACGCTACCCGGAGGGAACGGACCGCAGCGCTTTCTACGCGCGCTTCTTCGAGCGCGTCCGCTCCATCCCCGGTGTCCAGGCGATCGGCGCGACCTCCTACTTGCCGAGCGAAGGTCGCTACCACACCTGGGGGTTCGGCCGCACGGATCGTGACCTCGAGGACGGTGACAACTGGATCGGCACGGACGTGCGTGTCGTAGACGGCGCCTACCTGCAACTCATGGGCATCGAGCTTCTCCGCGGTCGCCTGTTTTCCAACGTCGATGTGGCCGAGTCCCAGGGCGTCATGGTGATCAACGAATCGCTGGCACAGCTCGCCTTCCCCGACCGACCGGCACTCGGCGGGCGGGTGACGATGAACGGAGAGCAGGAATGGGAAATCGTCGGTGTGGTGGCCGACACCGCGCACGACCCCCTCGGCTCGAGATCTGCCAAGGCCTACCTTCCGCACGCCCAGTTTGCCGATAACCGCAACTGGGCCATGATCCAGACCGTGCGAACTCAGGCCGATCCGCGTGTCATCATCGGCCAGCTCCGCGACGAGCTGCGCCGCATCGATTCGCAGCTCGTGCTCTACAAGGTTCGCCTCATGGACGACGTCGTTGCCCGCGGTATCGCGCCCCAGCGCTTCACCATGGCCCTGATGATGGGGTTTGCGGCAACCGCGCTGCTGCTCGCCGCACTGGGCATCTACGGCGTGCTGTCGTACAGCGTTACCCAACGAACCCACGAGATCGGTATCCGCATGGCTCTGGGGGCCGACCGCACCAGCGTCCGCGCCATGGTGATGCGGCAGGGCTTGCTCCTGACCGGACTCGGCCTTGCCCTGGGCATCGCCGGGGCAATGGCGCTCACCGGCTGGCTGTCCTCGCTGCTATTCGAGGTGGAACCGGGCGACCCCTTCGTGCTCGCGGGGGTGGCAGCGACGCTGGCCGGTGTGGCTTTGCTGGCCGGGTATCTGCCGGCACGCAGGGCGACGTCCGTCGACCCGATCCAGGCGTTACGCCGCGAATGACAGGAAGGGACGTGTCGGGTAGGCGACGAAGGTGGGAGAGAGGCTTTCGATAAGAGCTCCTTGGATATCGGAAGCTCGCCCGAGGCTCAGCGCCCACCACCGACGTCCCTTCGTATCACTCCGCGCGCAACGCCAGCATCGGATCAATCCGCGAGGCGCGGTGGGCGGGAATGGTGCCGGCAACGAGAGCGATGAGCCCGAGTAGAACCATCGATGAAACGAGCACCACGGGGTCGCGACCGGTGACCTCGAACAGCAAGGATTCCGCCGCCCGCCCGAGTGCCAGCGCGCCGAGCAGGCCGACGATGCCGCCGACAAGGGTCATCAAGGCGGTCTGCCGGAAGATCAGCGCGCGCACGCGTCCCGGGTCGGCGCCGAGCGCTACGCGCAGACCGATCTCCCGGGTGCGTTGCGTGACCATGTAGGCCAGCACGCCGTAAAGACCGACGGCTGCGAGCACGGTGGCGAGAACGGCAAACGCGGTGGACAGGACGCTGATGATGCGGTCGCCGAAGGTGTTTTCCTCGATCTGCATCTGCATCGTACGTAGGTTTTCTACCGGCAAGTTGGGATCGAGGCGTGCCATCAGCGGAGCGATCGCCGAGAGTTGCTCGCGGGCGTCGATTTCCGAACGAGCGTAAAACGTGATCGTGCCGATGTCGGTGCTCTGGCGGTAGGGCGTGAAGAACTGTGGCGGGATCTCGTCCTTGACGTCGCTGTACTTCGCGTCCTGCACGAGACCGACGATCTCGATGTCGAGCTCGTCGCTGCCGCCGATCCCCATGCGCCGGCCGACGGCGTCGCGACCGAGACCGAACTTGCGCGCGAATGCCTCGTTGACCACGGCGACCCGCGGGGCTTCGAGCGTGTCGGAGCGGGTGAACTCCCGCCCCGACAGCAGGGTGATGCCGAAGGTGCGGAAGTAATCCGGACCGATGTAGTTGAAGCTGGCCGTGGCGTCGATGTCGGGACCGCTCTCGAAACCTTCGACGTTCAAGTTCGTGCTGGAGTTGCTGCCGGCCAGAATCGGGATCATCGAGGCGCTCACACCGCTGATCCCCGGCAGGGCCACGAGCGCATCTTCGGTGCGGGCAAATAGATCGCGCGAAGCGCCGGGCTCGTAACCGTTGCGCTCGGGGGAAATCGCGAAGGTCACGACATCCGCGGCATCCAGCCCCAGATCGATCCGGCTCACCGCCGCCAGGCTACGGATGAACAATCCCGCCGCAACCAGCAACGCCATCGAAAGAGCGATCTGCGCCGTGGTCAGCGCGGTGCGAAACCGCGAGGCCGCGCGGGCTCCGGCCGGCTGCCCGGCCTGCCCCTTGAGGGCGCCCAGCACATTCTGCCCCGTCCCGATGACCGCAGGGAAAAGACCGAAGAGCAGCCCGGCGCCGAGCGCCGTGGCGGCGGTGAACACCAGAACCGGCAGGTTGAGCGCCGGATCGATCATGGTGCGGGCGACCTCGGGCAGCAACGCCGAGATCGCGCTGAGCGTCCAGCGGGCAACGAGCAACCCGGCGGCGCCGCCGGCGACCGCCAGCAGGAGCGACTCGGTGAGTAGCTGACCGACCAGGTGCCGGCGCCTGGCCCCCACCGACAGTCGCACCGCCATCTCCCCGGAACGCGCCGCGGCGCGCGCCAGCAGCAGGTTGGCGATGTTGGCACAGGCGATCAGCAGCACCAGGAAGGTGACTCCGTTGAGCACCGTCAGCGGCGCCGCGGCATTGCCGTGGAAACTGCTCTGCCCGCGGCTTCCCTCCTCGATGCCGATCCGCTTGGCACGGAACCGCTCCAGGTTGGTCTCGCTCATGCCGCTTTGCAGCGGTGCCTCGACCTCGTTGATGATGGCGCTGTACTGCGCGTCGATCGCGGCGCGGGCGCCCTCGATGTCGATTCCGGGATTGAGGCGCGCGAAAACGTAGACCCAGTAGTTGCGTCGGTTGTCGAAGCTTCCCGTCCACCGCGGTCGCAGCACCTCGCGCATGCTGATGGGCACGTAAACCTTCGGCTGAACCCCCAGCGTGGTGCCCTCGAACCCTTCCGGCGCCACCCCGATGATGGTCATCGGCCGGCCGTTGACGATGAGGGTGCCGTTCAGAACCGAGCGATCGCTCGCGAAGCGCGACTGCCAATACGCGTGGCTCAACACCACCACAGCAGACTCGCCGACGGTGGCGTCGTCGCTCGGGTTGATCAGCCGGCCCGCGGCGGCCTGCAGCCCGAGCACGGCGAAATAGCTGCCCGACACGAACATGCCGCTGGCGGCGGCGGTCTCTTCGCCGTACGCCAGGTTGACCGGGAAGGAGCGATGCGCCGCCATGCCGGTGAACACCGTCTGGATCTCCTCGAGATCACGAAACATCGGGTAGCTGAACACGACGTCGCCGGAGCCCGCCTGGTTGCTCGATACCGAGCCCGACTTGACCCCGGGCGTGCTCAGGTTCACCAGCGCCTCGGGGGCCGGTACCGGCAGCGGCTGCAGCAGCATCTGGTGGAAAAGCGTGAAGATGGCGGCGTTGGCGCCGATGCCGAGCGCCAGCGACACGATGGCAACGGCGCTGACGAACGGGTTCTTCGAGAGGCTGCGAAAGGCGATTTTCAGGTTGTGCGTCATAGCGCGGTTGCCCTGTCGTGGATCGGCTGGTCAGTACTCAGGCACACACCGGAGCTGCGGCACGAGAGCTGGCCTGCCCGTGTTGGCAGCCTTGTCCCGGCGGAATAAGCTCGGCTCACTCACGGTTCTACGGCTCCATTCAACTGGAGGTTCCCTCATGCGCAAGGCCCTTCCGGCGGCCGCGCCCGCTCTGGTTGCGGCGCTGCTGCTCGCTCTCCTCCTCCCCACGGTAGCCACTTCGACCCCCGCCGGCCAGCGCTTCGGCGGCGGCGTGCCGCAGGCCGGCGGCGACGGGCCGCTGGACGCATTGACGTACCGGTAAATCGGCCCCGTGGGCAACCGCGTGTCGGCCGTGACCGGCGTGCCCGGCGACGCCAACGTCTACTACATCGGCGCGGCCTCGGGCGGTGTATTCCGCTCCACCGACGCGGGGGCGAGCTGGGAGCCGGTGTTCGACGACCAGCCGGTGCAAGCGATCGGATCGCTGGCGGTGGACCCGGTGAACACCAGCGTCGTCTGGGCGGGCACCGGTGAGACCTTCATCCGCTCCAATGTTCTGACCGGGAACGGCATCTACAAGTCGGTGGACGGCGGCGACACCTGGCAGCACATGGGACTGGACAAGAGCGGTCGCATCGGCCGCATCATCGTCGATCCGCACCGCCCCGACACGGTCTTCGCCGCGGCAATGGGGCACGGGTACGGCCCGCAGCAGGAACGCGGCGTCTACCGCACGCACGACGGCGGTGAAACCTGGGAGCGGGTTCTTTTCGTCGACGAGAACACCGGCGCGGCCGATATCGTCATGGATCCGAACAACCCGAACATACTCTTTGCCGGCACCTGGCCGCTGTTGATCCGCACCTGGGGCCGCACCAGCGGCGGGCCCGGCGGCGGCCTGTGGATGAGCAAGGACAGCGGCGACACCTGGGAAAACCTCACCGGCGAGCGCGGCTTGCCGGCAGGCCCGTACGGCAAGATCGGATTGGGCATGACGCCGGCCGATTCGAAGCGCGTCTACGCGCTCATCGAGCTGTCGA
>CBDUAS010000025.1:0-14070 GCA_965365185.1 uncultured bacterium
CCCCCGCCGCAAGGACGGCGAACGGTCGAGCACGCACGAGGCTTCGCATACAGGTCTCCTCGAGGAAGTCAGCGATCAACGGAATGCCCCGAAAAGGGTACCGCAGGCGTATCCGAGGCGCTCGCTTCGCCCGACGCCACGACGAGCGCGTCGAACCGGGTGAGGTGTGCGGCCGCTGCGCGTCGCGGCGGTGTTCTTACTCCTTGCGCAGAGCCAGTACGGGATCGACCGCGGTCGCCCGACGGGCCGGAATGGCCGCGGCAACGGCGCCGAGGGCGATGACCAGACCGCCGACCACCACGTAGGTTGCCGGATCTGTCGGGCCGATTCCGTACAGCAGCCCTTCGACGAAGCGTGCCGCACCGAAAGCTCCGGCGATGCCGAGAGCGACGCCGATGCCGACGACCCAGACGGCTTCCATGACGATCATTGCGACCGTATTGGCGGCATTGGCGCCCAGCGCCATACGAACGCCGATCTCGCTCGTCCGCTGCACCACCGAGTAGGAAACGACCCCGTAGATACCCACTGCCGCGAGGGCCGCCGCGCAAACCGCCAGGCCCACCAGGAGGGCCATGTTGAAGCGTGGCTGGGCGATCGACTCGCTGAGCAGCTCGGCAATGGAGGTGATCTCGGTCGGGGCAAGCTCGGGATCCATGGCAACGAGCTCCTCCTCGACCAAGTCGGTGGCGCTGGCGGTGTCCATGTCCGCGTACACGACGACGTGCATGTCGGGGAGCGAGAGCTGCCGGAAAGGTACGTACAGCTCCGGGCGCACATCGGATTGGAGCCCGTCATGGCGAGGGTCGCCGACGATACCGATGATCTCCGCCGATCCGGCCATCGGCATGTCGATGATTCTTCCCAGGGGGTCCTGGTTGGCGAAGAAACGGCGCGCCAGCGACTGGTTGATCAGCGCCACCTCGCGGCCTTCTTGACCGTCGAAATCGTCGAACAGCCGCCCGCGGATCAGCGGAATGCCCATTGCCTGCAGGTATGCCGGGATGACGCCGCGGAAGTCGGCGCGCGGTCGCTCGGTGGGAGATTCGATGTCGAGGCCTTGTACGGTGAACGGCATCTCGAAAGCGGTTCCCAGCGAGCTCATCGGCAGCCGCGTTACGGCGCCGGCGGCGCGAATGCCCGGCGTTGCCCGGACCCGATCGATCAGCTCCGTGAAGAACTGCCGGTTTTGCTCGAAGCCCTCGTAGCGTGACGGCGGCAGCGAGATCATCAGGGACGCCACGCCGTCCTTACGAAACCCGGGATCGACTCGCGACAGCTCCGAGAAGCTGCGGACCATCAGGCCGGCCGCCACCAGCAACACCAGTGCCAAGGCGACCTCGACGACGATCATCGCGTCGGTCAACCAGCGGGATCGACGGCCTCCGGCCGAGCCACGCCCGCCACCCCCCTCCTTCAGTACCTCCACGAGATCCTGGCGCATGACCCGAAGCGCCGGCAAGATGCCGAAAAAGGTGCCCGCAGCGATGGTGAGCAGCACGGTGAAACCGAGGACAATCAGGTCGATGCCGACCTTGTCGCCGCGGGGTACGGAACCGGGAATCACCGACCGCAACACACCCACGCCCCAGATCGCGATCAGCAGACCGGCGGCGCCGCCGAGCGCTGCCAGAACCAGGCTCTCCGCCAGCGATCGACGTAAGAGGTCACGCCGCCCGGCGCCGAGCGCGGCGCGAATGACGTAGTCCTTGGCCACCTCGCTCGATCGCGCCACCAGAACGTTGGCCACGTTGACGCAACCGATCAGCAGGACGAGTGTCACCGCGCCGAACAACACCCACAGCGTCGAGCTGATCTCGCCGACGAGCTGTCGCTTGGCAGGGACCAGCTCCACCTGCCAGCCGTCGTTGGTTTCGGGGAACTCCGCCGCCATCTGCGCGGCGATGGCATCGAGCTCGCTGCGCGCCACCTCCAGGGTGGTGTCGTCGGCGAGCCTGCCGACAGCGTTGTACATGCGATGGGCTCGATCGAGCTGCGCCTGCTCGCTCAGGGTCAACGGCAGCCACAGCTCGACCTCGGGCTCGCCGGCGGGAAACTCGAATCCCTCCGGCATCACGCCGACGACGGTGTAGGGTTCGGAGTCGAGCGAGATCGTCGACTCGATGATGCCGGGGTCGGCCCCGAGGCGGCGCTGCCAGAACGCATGGCTGAGGACGGCCAGCCTCTCGTTGCCGGGCGTTTCTTCAGAGGGCCGGAAGGTGCGACCGAGGTGCGCATCGACCTCGAGTGTCTGGAACAAGAGCGGCGACACGAGCACGGACTCCAGGCGCTCCGGCCGGTCCACGCCGGTCAGCGTATTGCCCTCGTGCCGGTAGGCGGCGAGCATGCCGCCGAACGCTTCCGCACGCGCGCGGAGGTCCCGGTAGTCGCCGGTCGATAGCTGCGACTGCTCGATGTTCTGCTCCGGGTTCGTACCCCAGAGCATGACCAGCTCGTCGGGGTCCGGGTACGGAAGCGGGCGCAGCAAGACGGCGTTCAGCACCGAAAACAGAGCCGTGTTGGCCCCGATTGCCAGCGCCAGGGTGACGACGACAACGACCGCGACGCCGGGATTCCCGACGACGGACCGGAACGCTTCCTTGAGGTCGCGCAGCATTTCGCGTTGCTCCTGATCTCTGCAAGACGGAGTGCCACAGCCTTATCGGCCGCCCGGCCCGTGTCAAGCGGCAGGCTCCTCGGGGCGAAGGCCGCACCGCTCCCGTCACCCGACATGGGCCATTCGCCTGGCCGAAACGAGTCAATCCTGGCGGGATGCGCTCCGGAAAGCGCGACGTTTGCGTCTTACCTAGTGAGCGCAACCACATGAGATGCCAGACCAGCTCGTGCCGTCTCCGGGCAGTCGGCCCCGAGACCGCCCGCGTGCGCGCGAGAGTAGAGATAGCGCACTGGGCGGGGGGATGGCCGAGCGATCCGAAGCCGTGAGATACCGATTCGACCCGCAGCCCACAGGTGCCCGCCGAGCGCGAAGACGACGCGACGGCGGCGATCTACATCCGGCCCTCGGGCTTCTCCTCGCGGTCGGTATCTCGATTCTCTTCTGGGGCGGCCTCCTCGGTCTCGTCCTCTGGATAATCTGATACCGTCACGCTGGTTCTCGGCGGATCCGATCGCGTTTGGCGGATCGAGCACAGCGTGGATGAATCGGGAGGCGGCAATGACCATGGACGACAGCCGGCAGGACGAACGGTTGGGTGGCCGATACGAACGGATCCATGCCCAGCTCGAGGGTCTCTTCACTGACGTTGCCGACCCCATCTCGCGCATGGGATCCGCCTCGGCCTTGTTGCATCACAAGATGCCGCACTTCTTCTGGACTGGCTTCTATCGCCTCGTCGATGGCGACCTGATCGTGGGTCCCTACCAGGGGCCGCTCGCTTGCATGCTCCTCGAGCGTCACGCGGGAGTGTGCTGGGCCGCTGTCGATCGCGGAGAGTCGATCCTGGTGCCGGACGTCCACGATTTCCCCGGGCATATTGCGTGCGATTCGCGCTCCAGCAGTGAGGTTGTGGTGCCGGTGCGCGACACCTCCGGCGGCATTCGCGCGGTGCTCGACGTCGATTCGGACAAGCCGGACGCCTTTACCGATGCCGATGTGGCCGGCTTGGAGCGAATCGCCGCGATGATCTACGCGGCCCCCGCCGCGTGAGCCTTCGCGCGATCGGTGTACCGACGGTTGGGCGGCAGCGGTGTTCTATTCCTCCCACGACCACGTCATGCCACGGGTCAATACGTGTATGCGGATGTCTCGTGCGGCCAAGGGGGCGCCGCTCGAGACCCGCTCTACGGCCGCGCTTCGTGCGTCGAACACGACCACGGAGCTTTCTCCCATGACCTGCAGGGAACCTCGTTCGACGATCACGGCCGTGCGCTCGTCGATGCCGATCCCGATCAGGCTGGGGTGGTCCAACACGGTGGCGAGCAGGCGGTTGTTCCGCTGCCGCTTCAGGAAATGCTGATCGACAATCGCATCGGGCCAGAGTGCGAGCCCGTCGCTCACGTCGGTCGACCCCGCGGTGATCGCCTCCAGGTCATAGTCGTCGCCGGTGATCATGACCTCCGACAGGACGGCGGCTCCGGCACTCGTACCTCCGACCACGACCCCGGCGCGGTGGCGCTCGCGGATGAGCTCGGTAAGGCCTGCCTCGTCGAGGGCGCGTTTGAGGCGGCCCTGGCCCCCCCCGGGAAACCAGATGAGGTCGGCGTCGCGGATGGCCGCGGCAGTTTCGGCAACGCTCGGCCAGGTGCCGCGGAGGCCCTCCGTGCCGGGCGAGCCGACGAAGCGCCCGTTGGTAACGTTGTGCGCCCCTGCCTCCGCGAACATCCGCACGCTCGAAGCTCCGGCTTCCGCGGTCGCGGAGGCCTGCGGTAACACGACAACGACGGCCTCAGGGCCGCCGGCCAGCTCGATCGCGCGGTCGACGACCTCAGCGGGCGTACCGCCACCGCCGACCACCACCAACGCGCCGGGCCGCGGCGCGTCCTGGGCGGCGACCCCCGTGGCAGGCCAAGGCAGCAGCAGCGAGAGACAGACAGCGACGGCCAGTGTGGTGGCCGATCCGGGTAATGGGCGGCTGTGCGATGTGGGCATGTCTCGGCTGCGGTTCTGTTTGGCGGAATCGCTGGCGATGATCGGGCAGGTCAGCGGATGTAGCCGAGCGCCCGCAGGCTACGGAGCTCTTCCTCGGTGTAGCGCGGAGCCTGCCCGGGCGGCGGGGCGATCGGGCCCGTGCGCTCGATGGTCTCGTGTAGGGCGTTGCGCATACGTTCGACGATATCCGGGTGCTGGTCGGCCAGGTTCTCCGTTTCCATGGGGTCGGCGAGCACGTTGTAGAGCTCGTATTCGACTCCCTGCATCATCGACCGGTAGCGCTCGGAGGGGACGTACACCAGCTTCCATTCCTCGTCCTGGATCGAGCGCAGGAAATCTTCTCGTCGCAGGCCGCCTTCGCCGGCTTCCTCGATGACGTAGCGCTCCGTGTATTGCTCGTCGCCGCGGATGACCGGCACCACGGAGCGGCCGTGGAAAAGGTCGGGGGGAACCTCTTCCCACTGCATCAGGTCCAGCACGGTGGGTACGAGGTTCAGCAGGCCGCTCGGGTGAGAGATGCGCTTGCCCGGCTCGGGCATCCCGGGCCAGTAAACCACCCAGGGAATCCAGCCGCAGGCGTGATACGGGAACCACCCGTGCTCGAAGAAGTACTGGTGTTCGCCCAGGCTCTCGCCGTGATCGGCGGTGATCATGACGACGGAATCCTCGAGCAGGCCGAGGCTGTCGATCTCGGAGAGCAACTCGCCGATCTGGTCGTCCGCGAAGGCGATCTCCCCATCGTAGTTCGCCGTGTACCAGCCGGCCTCGGCTTGGCCACCGTTCTGCCGCCAGTACTTGCCGGCAACGCCGCCGTGGAAGTTCTGGTCGTCTTCGTTGAGACGCAGCTCCGTGGGGTCGTAGTGGGCGTCGTTGAAGAACGGCTCGGAGTACTTCTCCGGCGGATCGTAGCGGGTGTGCGGGTCGACGTAGTGCACCCAGAGGAAGAACGGACCCTCCGGCGCCAAGTCGCGCAGGAGGAAGCGGGCGTGGAACGTGACGCTGTTGGCCCGGTTGCGCTGCTGCGCGCCGAAAGGCGACTCCACCTGGTACGTCTCCACGTAGTTGTTGAAGCCCTGGTGGAAGTTCGTCGATGAGCCCAGCACGGCGTTGGAGACCACGGCCCCGGTCAGCAGACCGTGGCGCTTGGCGATCTCGGCAAGCATGAGTTGCTGGTCGTCGACGAAAAGGCCCCGCGAGGCGAACATCACGCCGGTGCTGTGGGGATAACGGCCGGAGAACATCGACACCATGCTCGGCGCGGTCTTGGGCCAGGGTGCGATCGCCCGGTCGAAGGTCGCGGCCTGGGCAGCGAAGGCGTCGATGTTGGGGGTCGTCGGCCGGGGATAACCGTGCAGGCTCATGTGGTCGGCGCGGAGCGTATCGATCGAGATGATGATCAGGTTCCGCGGCGCTTCCGGTTCGGGCTCGCCGCCGCAGGCAAGCGCCATCGTGGCCAGCACGGTGAGCAAAACGGCGCACAGCGCGCGCGCGGTGAGCCGCCGGCGACAGTCGTTACGTCGCCGGCGGGGATCGGAAAGATGGCGGAGCATCGGAGGAAGCATGACAGAAGTCTAGCAGTCGACTAGTCGTGCCTGTCGTCTGGTCGGTAGGCGGCGATGCGCTCCGGGTCGGTCTCGAGCCGTGGGCCGCCGATCAGGTCGATGCAGTCGGGAACGGCGGCGAATACCGCGTCCAGGCATTCGCTGATGGCCTTCGGGCTCCCCGGAAGGTTGATATACAACGTGCTGCCGCCCACCCCGGCCGTTTGCCGAGAGAGGATCGCCGTCGGTACGTGCCGCAGCGAGACGGCGCGCATGCGTTCGCCGAAACCGGGCAGCATCTTGTCGCAAACGGCCTCGGTGGCCTCCGGGGTGACGTCCCTGTGTGCAGGGCCCGTGCCGCCTGTCGTGATCACCAGGCAGCAGCCCGCCGCCGCAAGCTCCGCGAGGGCACCCTCGATTTCGGCGGGCTCGTCGGCGACAACGCGTTCCAGCGGTTTCCAGGGGCTGGTCAGCGTCTGTTCCATGTAAAGGCGTACGGCGGGCCCGCTACGGTCCTCGTAGTCACCACGGCTGGCCCGGTCGGAGACCGTGAGAATGCCGATCAGAGCCATCGTTGACGAGTTCATGGGAGCAAAATGCCTGACCGTTCGTGGGTGCGCAAGCATGCGGGGCGGCGCGACAACGAGGAGAAGCCGTTGCGGCAAGAGGAGCTTCGACGCCGCAGCGTCTACCATGAAGCAATGGAGCCTGTTCGTCGGCCGACCTTTTTTCGGAAGAACCGCGCCCGCGGCGCGACCGCGTGCCTTTGCAGCCTGCTGCTCGCGGCGATCGCGTCGGGGTGTGCCGCGGGTGCGGAGGTCACCCACGACCTCGTATTCGTCTCCGACCGTTCCGGCGAGTCCCGGCTCTACCGACTCGATCTCGAGACCGGCGAGGTCTCACCGTTCGGCGAATCGATGCCCGGAGCCTACGGGCCTCGATGGGTCGAGCGGATGGCACGACTGGTGGTAGCTGCCGGGGAACAAGACAGCAGCACCCTGTTCGCCCTCCTGCAAAACGGCGGCCCGCCGGTTCGCCTGCTCGAGAACCCGGCCGGCGACGAGGTGCCGGACTGGTCGCCCGACGGGCAGCAGCTGGTCTACTCGGCGAGCCTGGGCACTGGCAGGGACCTGTGGACGATGCAGATACCCGGCGGCGCGCCGGTGCGCTTGACCCACGACCCGGCCGAGGACAAGCAGCCACGTTGGGCGCCGTCCGCAGACCGCGTTCTCTTTGTCTCCGATCGCGCCGGCAACCAAGATATCTACATCATGGATCTCGAAGCTGGCGAGGGATCTCTGTTGAACCTCACGGCGCACCCGGCGCTGGAGGGACACCCCGCCTGGGCGCCCGACGGGCTGCGGGTGCTGTTCTATCGTTACGAGGACGGCGACGCGGACCTCTACAGCGTGTCGGTAGCCGGCGGCGAAGCCGTCAATCTGACGCGGAGTCCGGGAAACGAGCTGGTCGGCTCCTGGTCCCCCGACGGCTCACAAATAGCCTTCGGCTCGGCGCGCGACGACGACTGGGAGATCTACGTGATGTCCGCGACCGGTGAAGCGCCTCGACGACTGACGACGAGCGCGGGATTCGACGGCGATCCCGTGTGGTTGCCGCGGCGTCGTTAGCAGAGGTGCCCCATGCTGCGGTTGGGTATGATTCGTGCGCCCGCCTCCTAGGTAACATCACGCGCAACGGGCTTGGCCGAATCCGATGGTAAGCAAGGATCGAGGGGCGCGAATGGGTAGACCCGGCGACGACCTGTCGACATGCCTGGAAGAGATCGGCGTGCCCCACATACGGCGACACATCTTCCTGTGTGCCGACCAGACCAAGCCCAAGTGCTGCGACAGAGAACGGGGGCTGGCGGCCTGGCAATACCTCAAATCGCGTCTGCGCGAGCTCGGCCTGTCCGAGCACGGCGGCGTGTTTCGTACCAAGGCGAACTGCCTGCGGGTATGCCGGCGGGGGCCGATCGCCGTTGTCTATCCCGAAGGCACCTGGTATCGCGACTGTGACGCGCCCGTCCTCGAACGCATCATCCGGGAGCACCTGGTAGGCGGCCGGCCGGTCGAAGAATTCGTCATCTTCGAAAGCTCGCGCCCGAGCTGAAGGCGGCGGGAGCCGGACAGCGGCTGCGAGGCCGCAGAGGATGTTCCCGTCCCCGCCGCCCGCAGTCTTTCGATGCGCCGCTGTTCCGTGGGCGCCGGCTGCAAGGCGCTCGCGACCGGGTAGGATGGTGTCGCCGGTGCGAAAGGGGTGGAAGTCCTGCTGTTCGCTCCACCGCGCCTGCCGATCCGGCGGCGGCGCCCTCCTCTCGCATCGCGCGGTTCGCAATGGGAACGGAGGAGGGGCAACCCATGAAGGTCTGGACTCGCTGTGCGATTTCGTCGCTGCTGACCTGCGCGGTTGCGGTTTCCGCTTCGGCGGCGCCGCCGCAACCGATTCCCCAGTCGCTGGAGGTGCCCGCGCGCGGCTTCATCAGCTCGCAGCCCGGGGACACCTGGGAACAGGGCCTGATCAGCGGCAACGGAACGGTTGGCGCCAGTGTTCTCAGCCGCCCGCTCGACGAGCTCATCGTGTTCAGCCACGAACGGGTCTTTCTCCCCGAGCGGCCGCCGATGATGCCGCCCGACGCCGGGCCCCGCCTCTTCGAGATCCGGCAGCTCATCGACCGCGGCTTGTATCAACAGGCGACCCAGCTCGTGTTCGACATCTCGGACCAGGAGGGATTCCGCTACCCCGACCCCTTCGTTCCCGCCTTCGACATGAGCGTGCGCATGAACGCCGCCATGGAGATCGCCGATTACGCCCGCTCCACGAACTTCGAAACCGGTGAGGTGACCGTGCACTGGGCCGACGCCCGCGGGGCGTTCGAGCGCAAGCTGTTCGTTTCCCGGGCCGACGGCGTGGCGGTTCTCTCGATTCGCGGTCCCGGGGTGGGAACCGTCAACTGCCGGCTCGAGCTCGTGCCCCGCAACCCGGATGATCCGAGATTCCGCCGGAACATTGCCGATCTCGAGCGAACCGCGGATCGCACCTCGCTCACCTACCGCAACACCTACGCCAACGCCTACCCGGGCAGCATCCACGTTCTCGAGGGGGTTGCCCACGTCGCCGTGCGCAGCGGTACGGCGAGACCCGACGACAGCGCGCTGGAGATCACCGGTGCCGACGAGGTGCTGGTGCTCATCGACGTGTCGCCGCTGTACGGCGTCGATGAGACACGGCTCGACGAGACCAAGGCCAAGCTCGCCGCCCTGCCGTCCGACTACCCGACGCTCTTGTCCCGGCATGCGGCGATCCACGGCGAGATGTTTCGGCGGATGCGGCTGGATTTGGGGGGCGGCGCGGATCACGCTCTGACCTCCGAGCAGCTCATTGCCATGAGCACCGACGAAAGCCCCTCGCGAGCGCTGATCGAGAAGGTCTTCGACGCCGGGCGCTACAACATCATCTCCAGCACCGGTGAGCTGCCGCCGACGCTGCAGGGCGTTTGGGCAGGGACGTGGAATCCCTCGTGGGCCAGCGACTTCACCCAGAACGGCAATGTGCCCTCGGCCATTGCCGCCCTGATGCGGGGCAACATGCCGGAGCTCATGCTCGCCTACACGTCGTACATCGAGTCGCTGGTCCCGTGGCTGGAAATCAACGCCGATCGGCTCTTCGGCGCTCGCGGGATCGTGCTGCCCTCCCGAACCTCCACGAACGGCTTCAACAACGCCTTCGCCCCGCGCTTTGCCGGAGCTTACTGGGTTGCGGGAGCCGCTTGGGCGGCGCATTTCTTCTACGACTACTGGCTTTACACCGGCGATCGCGCGTTTCTCGCCGAACACGCCCTGCCGTTCATGGAAAAGGCGGCGCTGTTTTTCGAGGACTACCTGTACGAGGGTCCCGACGGCCGCTGGATCTTCAGCCCCACTGCCTCGCCGGAGAACTCTCCGGCCAACACGCGCTCGCAATCCACCTTCAACGCGACGATGTCGGTGGCTGCGGCAAAGGAGCTGCTCGGCAACCTGATCGTGGGGTCACGCGAACTCGGTGTCAACGAGGACAAGATCCCGGTGTGGCAGGAAATGCTCGCAAAGATGCCGGAGTATCTGATCAACGAGGAAGGCGCCGTCAGGGAGTGGTTGACCCCTCTGCTCGAGGACAACTACGCGCACCGGCACTCGTCGCAGCTTTACCCGCTTTTCGACGGCATGCCGCAGGAGATCGCCGAGAGTCCGGAGCTGCAGAACGCCTTCCGTCGGGTCGTCGAGCTCAAGCTGGAGCGCCACTGGACGGATTGGGAGCGGCGCGGCGGCTACATGTCGTTCGGCCTGGTGCAAACGGGCCAGGCGGCAGCCAGCCTCGGCGATGCCGATCTGGCCTACCGCTCGCTGGTGCCGCTGATCAACCGCTACTGGTTGCACAACCTGGCGTCGACGCACAACTATCGGCAGCTCTTCAACATGGACATCAGCGGCGGCATGCCCGCGGTGCTGATCATGATGTTGGTGGCGTCGGAGCCCGGCGAAATCCGGCTGTTACCCGCGCTTCCCGACGCCTGGCCTTCCGGGACGATCGAAGGTGTGCTGGCGCGCGGGCGGATCGAGCTGAATGAGCTGCGTTGGGAGCCTGGAGCCGTCAGCGTCACGCTGACGTCAGCGGTGGACCAGGAGGTCACGCTGCGGGTTCCTTCGGCGATCGAGGAAATCACCGCAGGGCAGGGAGAGGTCGCGCTGACGCGGTCCGATCGCGACGACAGCGTCCGCCTTGTCCTGCGCGCCGGCGAGCAGACGACGCTCGATATCTCGATGCGTTGACGGCCCTTCAGTCCTCTTCGAGATCGCCGCCGGTCACGGTGCCGACCAGCCACCACAGCGGATACATGAGCGCCGGCACATGGCGTACCTGTGTGAAGCTACCGACGACCACGTAGCCGACAACCATCACCAGCGTGACCATGGCCAGGTTTTGCAGCGCTGGGCCGGTCCCGCGCCGCCAGCGATGCAGCAGCGTCATGACGACCGAAAGCTGCAGGGCGATGAAGAGCAAGAGCCCGGGCACGCCGATGGAGATGACGTTGAACGCGTATTCGCCCTCCGGGCTCCTCGCCGAGGTGGGATTCCCGCTCCGCTCCGCGGCCGTGTCGAGCACGCCGAAACCGACGCCCATCGGATAGGTGTCGACAATCTGGCCGGTCGCGCTCCACGAAACCGCATGCGTGTAGACCGAGCTTCCGGGCGTGGCCTGCACGACGTTGCTGAAATAATCGCCGAGGTCGAGGAACAGTAGCGACGAGCCCAGGATGAGCAGAACCGCCGTACCTGCGGAGAGAATCCAATGGGGTCGCCGGTCGATGATCCCCAGCAGGACGATTTGCAGGAAGCAAGCGAGAACGACGCTGCGCGTAAGCGGCAACGCCAGACCGATCGCCGCCAGCGCCAGGAGCGGCAATCTGAAGTTCCGCGGGAAGGTTCGGAGGGGCCGGCGCAACCCCATCACCAGCGGTATGGCCAGCAAGAACGACGCGGCGAAATGGTGCGACCCGAGGTGGAACGACACCGCCCGCCGGACGTTGCCGACGCTGGTCCAGAAATTGAATGGCAACCCGGTGTAGTAGTAGAGGTTGAGGTAGTCGCGCATGAACCCATCGAGGTTCAGCGGGTCGTAGAAGAAGTCGAGCGGCACCAAGAAGCGCTCGACCAGGCCCACGAGGGCCCCGAGGATGCCCACGCCGATCGCGCTGGAGAGCACCAGCCGCACGTCGCGCACCCGCATCGGGGCGAGCCGGCCGATGAGATACAGGAACGCGAAGAATACGTTGTCGCGAAAGCCCTGAACGCGGATGGCCAACGGCGGCCGAAACGGCGACCCGATCGGCGCGAACAGATACAGCAGGTTCCACGCCAGGAAGGCCAGGACGATGACGTCCAGCGGCCGCACCTTCGGCATCTTGCCGGTGCTGAGGTGGCGGGCCGCGAGAACGCTCAGGACCACGAGAGCGAGCAACTCCTTCCACACGGAAAATACCCGTAGAAGGTCGTGATCCAGGCCGGCGTTGAAGAACAGCACCATCAACAGCAGGTGCAGCGGCAGCAGGACGACGAAGACGACCAACACGAGCGCCGGCCGCGCCACTGCTGCAATGGCCCCGGCGAGCAGGCCGACGACGAGCGCCGTGCCGACCAATCCCGTGATCCCGGCGAGGGCGGCGGCGAAGGCAGCGGTTGCGACGACCACGGCCATCGCGAGGCGGGCAGCCCGCGGGCTCGTGTTCGGGAGTGGGAGGTCCAATGTCGCCGATTCGCTCATGATACATTCCTGGCGCGAATCATACGGTTGCCGGGGCGCGATTGCCATTGCCCCGGGCGCCGATCCGAAGGAGTCGGCAGGTCATGGACAGTAGTACGCAGGCGCGGGACGCGAGTGAGCTGGCCGCCTTCGTTTCCGCCCTTTGGGCAAGACGCTGGTGGGTGATTGCCGGGGCGCTGATCAGCGCCGTGTTTGCGGTACTCGCCGTCCTCGCCCGAACGGACCAATACCGGGCCACGGCCCGCCTGGCGGTGGTCGAGTACCGGGTCGCGGCTGCCCCCAACGCCGGCCAGCAGAGCCAGACGTACGCCCAGATCATTCGCAGCCAGACGATCGCCCAGCGGATCGTGCAGAGCTACGAGGCGCTGCGCACGGACCTCGACATGACGCCGCCCGAGCTTCTCGATCGCGTCTCGGTCGAGCTCGTTCCGGCGACCTCGCTCATCGAGCTCTCCGTGGAGCTGCCGGATCCTCAGCTCGCCCTCGACGTTGCCCGCGACTTTGCGCAGGGGGCCGAGACCCTGACCAAGACCATCAATGACGCCGACCGCCAGCGGGCCCGCGGAGTCCTCGACGCCCAGTTTCAGCAGGCCGCCACCGAGGTCGAGCGCATCGAGCTCGAGGTCGCTGGCTCCGGCGGCACGGCGGCTCTCACGGCGCTCGGCCGGGAGCTCGACATTTACCTCGGCCGCAAGGAATCGCTGGAGGAAGAGTGGCTGGCCCTGTATCTCGTCCTGGAGGAGCAGAAAACCAATCAGGTGAGCGATCGGCTGACCGAGGCGAAGTCGGCCTTGACCGCGATCAGCCAGGAGAGGCGTCCGGCGGCGCTGCGGGTCTTGTTGCAAGAGACGCTGCTGCAATGGACGGAGTTTCGCGCCGAGCGTGACGGCGTGGCCGCGGAGCTCGCCGGCGAACGGGCTCGCCTGCAGCAGGCCGAAGCGGAGCTCGCGGGCATGGAGCGGGTCCTGGCCGTCAATCGCACCCTCGACGACGAAAACCTTCTGGTGGCGGCACAACGAGGGCGGGAGTCCGAACGCTCCGTTCCTTTGTCGCTGTCGAGCGAGTACGTCAATCCGGTATACGAAGAGCTCGAGCTCGCGGTGGCGACGACGAGAGCGGAGGTCGAGGCGCTCGACCAGCAGCTCGCGACCCTCGACCGCTTGGTCGAAGAGTACAGCAACCGCGCGGCGTCGTTGGAGAGTGATCTCGCCGATGCGGACAGCGAGGTCGAGATCCGGGCGCGCGCGGCGGAGCTGGCCCTGGCTGAATACCGGACCCTCTACGAGAAGGCTCCGGCCGGTGCCCAGACAGCGCTGGACGTTATCGAAGGCCAGCTCGCCGAGACGGAACGCAACATCGCGGACGTCCAGGCCCGACTCGCCTCCCGGGATGCGCAAGTGCAGCGGCTCGAGGCGGAGTACGACGCCGCGCTCGAAGTTCGCGGCGATCTGGCTCGGCGGCTGGAGAGCTCGGAGGTTACGGTTGCCGGGCAGCTTGCCGAGCTCATGCTCGTTGATCCACCGATCCTGCCCGAGACGACATCGAACACCAGCGGCGCGCTCCTGGTCATCGCGGTCACGATGTTGGGCACGCTGCTGTCGCTGCTGCTCGCGGCGGCAG
>CBDUAS010000026.1:0-13922 GCA_965365185.1 uncultured bacterium
TGATGGAGGCCGACGCCGACGCCGCCGGTACCGCGTTTGCACACCTGCCTTTGGGGACGGGCTGCGACCTGGCGCGTGGCCTCGGGCTACCGACCCGCCCGAACGGCGTTCTGGGTCGCCTGCGAGACGGCACGAATACGCGCCTCGACATCGGCATCGCGGACATGTCCGACAAGGGCCGAGCCGTACGCCGTTACTTCCTCAACGCTGCCACCGTGGGGCTCGGCCCCGCCGTGGCCCGTCGCGTCAAAGAAAGCCGCGGCTTGCAGCGGTTCGGCAAGCACGCGTACACGCTGGCATCCCTGCGGGAGATCTTCGGCGCACGGCCCCATCAGATCTCCTGGCGTACCGACGACGGCCGCAGCGGCGATACGCCGCTGCTACACCTGTTCGCCTGCAACGGCCCGTCTGTTGCCGGGGGCATGGAACCGGCGCCGAACGCGTCGTTCGACAACGGCGAGCTACACATTGTCATGGTCGGTCCCTTGGGCTTGGCCGAGGCCCTGCGACAGTTTCGTCGCTTGGACCGCAAGCGCCCGCTCGATCACCCGCAGATCAGGGCCTTCGCCTGTCGATCCATCGAGCTCGAGGGCCCGGCGATCGATGTCGAGACCGACGGCGAGATCGCCGCGCGCCTGCCGTCGCGGCTCTGGGTGCAACCGGCCGGCTTGCTGGTCCGGATGCCGTCCTGAGTGTATTCTTTACGACCACGCGGGCCCCGGGGGTTTCATTCATATCGCTCCGGACCCGCCCGGGATCTGCCGGATCTTTCATACCGCAAATGGGGATCCCAGCCGGGCAGAAGGGCCGCCCCTCATGGTGATACGGCCGGCCGCTGCCGCGTTGATGGAGGACGTCAATCATGAAAACTGTGCGGATGCTGCGCACGGGATCACACCCCGTCCTCGACGGGTTGTTCGAGCCCCTGAAGGAACGTTTTGCCGCCTCGCCGGACTACCGACTCCTCGATGACGAAAGCCCTGCGCCGGCGGACGTCGTGCTGGCCTTTCTACCGAACGGCGACGATATCGACGAACTCGGCATCGAGCGACGCACGTACCAAGATTTTGTCGGCATCTTCTTCATTGGCGAGCAGGTGGAGTCGGATACGCAGCGAGTGGTGCGATCCTACGAGATCGGCCTGCGATGCATGGCGAACCTCGCTGGCTACACCGAGGTGAAGGGTGACGGTGCCGACGATTTCCGCATGACCCTGATTACTCCCGAGCGCGGCCACGAGGTTCTCGAGGGTGGAGACGAGGCGGTCGACTGGCTGTACGGACTTCTGCTGCAACGGTCCGACGTGACGTACATCGACGAGAACATCGTCCACACGGACCTCAGCCCGGAGTTGCGGCAAGGTACCGAGACCACCCGCAAGATGCAGGAGATGGCGCGCCGTCTCGATGGCCTCGACCTGGTTCCCTCTGCCGTCGCCCTCGACGGTCTGTCGGAACGGGCGCGCCGGCGGTTCTTCAAGGTGCTCGGCCAGAAGCAGGTCAGCTACGGCAACATGAGCGCTCGCCACGAGGGCGACGTCTTCTGGATGACCGGTCGTGGCGTGGACAAGGCGAAGCTCGACGTCATCGGCAAAGACATCCTGCTGGTCAGCAAGTTCGATCCAGAGGCCCGCGAGGTGCACGTGAGCGTGCCGCCCGGCTTCGAGGACTCCCGCGTGTCGATCGACTCCAGCATCCATGCCACGATCTATCGGGAGTTCCCCGACATCGGCGCCATGATCCACATCCACTGGTTCGTCGACGGCATCGTCTACACCGATGAGCACTACCCGTGCGGCACCATCGAGTTGTGTCAGTCGACTCTCGAAGGGCTCAAGCAAACGGAAAACCCGGTGCGCACGATTCTCGGACTGGCGAACCACGGCATCATCGTGACCGGCGCCGACCTGGAGGATTGCTGGGCACAGATCGAGGCCAAATTGCCGGCGCTCCAGCCGGCGGGATCCTGAGCGACCGCGACGCCACCGGACGCTGCGAGACTCCCCGTGAATTCCGCTGATTCCGACTTTCCGCAGACGTTGCCCGAGATACTTCGCCGGGCGGCGGACACCTGTGGGCGTCGCGGCCTGATCTTCGTCGACGAAGACGAGCGGCGCTTCACCTGGGCCGAAATACAGGAGCAAGCGGAGCGCATCGCGGCCGGCTTTCAGGATGCCGGCGGTAAGCCGGGTGACCGCGTCGCGGTCGTTTGCCAGGGGCTGCGACCTTTGGTGACCTCGTTTTTCGGCGCCGTGCTCGCCGGCATGCATCCGTCGATCCTGCCGACACCGATCAGCCGCCGGCGCTTGAAGGGCTACTTGGGCCACATCGGCGCCATTGTTCGGGTCGCGCAGCCAGGGTTCGTGGTCGTCGACGAGGAGGTCGAGGAAGTCGGGGAGCCGCTGCTCGCGGAGGCGGGCCTCGAGGGCAGGGCGCGCGTCGTCAGACACGACCACCTCATCGAGTCGAAAGCGCGCTGGCACCCGCACGACCCTCGGCCCGACGAGATCGCCGTCATCCAATTCACTTCCGGCAGCACGAGCTCCCCTCGGGGCGTCGTGCTGCCGCACTCGTGCATCGCCGCCAACGTGCGAGCGATCGTCGAGCACCTCGAGGTAGAGCCTCACGACGTCGGGGGGGGCTGGTTGCCCATGTACCACGACATGGGCCTCATCGGGAATCTTCTCGGGGCTACGGCGCGCTCCATCGACCTGGTGCTGACGACACCGTTCAACTTCCTGCGACGCCCGCGACGCTGGCTCGATGTCATGGAGCGGCACAACGTTTCGATCACGGCCGGACCCAATGTCAGTTACCGGCACCTTTTGGAGCGCGGCGAGCTGCCGGGAAGAGACCTGAGCGCCTGGAGGGTCGCGATCATCGGCGCCGAGCCCATCGACCCGGAGCTTCTCGCGGCGTTCACGGAAACGTTCGGACGCGTCGGATTCCCCGAATCGGGCTTCATGCCGGCATACGGTCTCGCCGAGGTCGGCCTCATGGTCACCGGTGTCCGCGCCCGCGAGGAGTACGAGACCGTCGAGGTGGACCGCGAGGCGCTCGAGGGCGAGGGCATCGCCCGACCGGCAGCCGGCGGCCGGGCGACGCGCATCGTCAGTTGTGGCGTTCCGGTGCGGGAGACCACCGTGCGTGTTGTCGACGAGAACGACGAGACGCTGGCCGATGGGCACGTCGGTGAAATCGCCATCGCCGGCTCGTCGGTCATGCGGGAGTACTACAACGACCCCGAGGCGACCGCGGAGCCCCTGCGGGGCGGCTGGTTGATGACCGGAGATCTCGGTTACATCGACGGCGGCCGCCTGTTCGTCACCGGCCGCAAGAAGGAGCTGATCATCGTCGGCGGGCGCAATTACTATCCGCAGGATATCGAGCGGGCCGTGCACCGACTGGAGATCGTGCGGCCGGGAAGCGTGGTGGCTTTCGGCACCTTGAACGGGCGCGAGGAAGGCATTGTGGTGGTGGCCGCGCCGCGCGATCCTCGAGAAAGTGCTTCGATCCAGGCGCGCGTGCGCAGCGTCGTGTCCGAGACCCTCAACCTTCCGGTCCTCGATGTCGTGCTGCTGGAGAGCGGCCGCATCCCGCGTACGACGAGCGGCAAGCTCTGCCGCGGGCGCTGTCGAGACCTTTACGAAGAAGGAAGACTCGCGTGAGCCCAACCGACACCGTGGAGACCATCAGCCGCCTGATCATCGATCTCAAGCCGGAGACCGCCGAACGGGTGAGCGCGGAAGCCCGCCTGCAAAGCGAGGTCGGCCTGACCTCGACGGAGATCATCGAGCTGGTGCTTTCGGCCGAGGACGAGTTTGAAATCGAGATCCCGGACGACGACACCGGGGAGCTCATGGATGCCACGGTGGCGGAGCTGGCGAGCCGCGTGGAGGAGTTGGTCGGCGATTAGGCTGCGGCAGTGGGGTGCTGCCGAGCGCGTGGGTCACAGCCCGACCGTCCGGGTGATCTCGGTGGCAAGTTCGACCCTCGGTCGGCGCGGTAGCCGGTCACCGGGGTGGGTGGTATTCTGCTGCCGTCCTCTACCCGGGTCGGCGCATGGGTTGCATTGCCATCGTTCCAGCGCGGTTCGCATCCACCAGGTTTCCCGGGAAACTTCTCGCCTCCTTGGCCGGTAGGCCCCTCATACAGCACGTCGTCGAAGCCGCCGCCGGCGTTTCCGGCATCGACACGGTGGTGGTGGCGACGGACGACGAGCGCATTGCTGCGGCGGCGCGGGAAGCGAACGCGGGCGTGGTAATGTCGGGCGCAGATTTCGCCTCCGGTACCGATCGTGTGGCTGCTGCTGCGTCTCAGTACGCTGCGGATGTCTTCGTGAATGTGCAGGGCGATGAGCTGCTGCTCGATCCGGACGCGGTGGCGGCGGCGTTGAAACGGTTCCGGGATTCGGAGCTCGGGCTCGGGACGCTGCGGGCGAGGCTCACCGACCAGCGCGATCTTTGGGATCCCAACGTGGTCAAGGTCGTGATCGACGACAGCGAACAGGCGCTGTATTTCAGCCGCGCCCCTCTCCCGTTTCCACGTGCGCGATGGCGCCGGGCACAGGCCTCCTCGGATGATCGACAACCGGCTTCGGTGTGGTCGACGCTGGCGGCGGACGACGGGAGTGAGGCGAGGGCGTGGATTCATCTCGGTGTGTATTTCTACCGGCCCGATGCGCTGCGCCGCTGGGCGGCACTCGAGCCGTCGCCGCTCGAGCTCTCCGAGGGGCTCGAGCAATTGCGCGTGATCGAGGCCGGCGAGCGAATGCAGACATACCTGATCAACGAGGCGGTGCCGGGAGTCAACACACGCGAGGACCTGGAGCGGGTCGCCGCTGTGCTGGGGGCGCGGCAGCCGGACGCTCCAAAAGTCGTCAAGTGACGGGAGATCGAATAGAGGAATGTCGACCAAGTACATCTTCGTAACCGGCGGCGTGGTCTCTTCTCTCGGCAAGGGGTTGGCTTCGGCTGCCATCGGGCGCCTCATGGAGGCGCATGGCCACACCGTCAACCTGTTGAAGCTCGATCCCTACATCAACGTCGACCCGGGGACCATGAGCCCGTTTCAGCACGGTGAGGTATTCGTCACCGACGACGGCGCGGAGACCGACCTCGATCTCGGCCACTACGAACGCTTCACCAGCGCGCGCATGGCCAAGCGCAACAACTTCACGTCGGGGCAGATCTACGAATCCGTCATCCAGAAGGAACGCCAGGGCGTCTACCTGGGCAAGACCGTGCAGGTGATTCCGCACATAACGAACGAGATCAAGGACTGCATCACGGCCTTGAGCTCCACCGCCGAGATCGTCATCGTCGAGATCGGGGGCACCATCGGCGACATCGAGAGCTTGCCCTTCCTGGAGGCAATCCGTCAGCTCTCGCACGAGGTGGGTCGCAACAACTGCATGTTCATCCACCTCACTCTGGTGCCGTACATTGCCGCCGCCAAGGAGTTGAAGACCAAGCCCACGCAGCGATCCGTCAAGGAGCTACGCTCGATCGGCATCCAGCCGAACGTGCTGCTGTGCCGCACGGACCGCTATCTGCCCGCAGACATCAAGGAGAAGATCGCGCTGTTCACCAACGTCGACCCGGAGGCAGTCATCACCGCCAAGGACGTCGACTGCATCTACGATGTTCCCCTCGTCTTCCACGAGGAAGGCCTCGACAAGATCGTCTGTGAGGAGCTGGCGCTGGACTGCGATGTTCCCGACTTGTCCGATTGGTTGCGCCTCGTGAAGACCTACAAGGCTCCTTCGGATCGGGTTCGCATTGCCGTGGTGGGCAAGTACGTCGAGTTCGAGGAGTCGTACAAGAGCCTCAACGAAGCGCTGATCCACGGAGGGTTGGCGAATGACCTGGGCGTCGACATCGAGTGGGTGGAGGCGGAGCGGTTCGAGGAAGGCGAGAAGACCGAGGACGTGCTGGCGAGCGTCGGCGGCGTGCTCGTGCCCGGCGGGTTCGGTGAGCGCGGAGTGCGCGGCATGATGGAGGCGATTCGCTTCGCTCGCGAGAACCGGGTGCCGTACTTCGGCATCTGCCTGGGCTTTCAGACCGCCGCGATGGAGTTCGCCGAGAACGTCGCCAAGCTCGGAGACTCGGCCGACAGTTCCGAATTCGACTTCAAGAACGAGGCTGCCGACAAGCTGATCTACAAGCTGCGAGATCTGCTCGGCATCGATGAGCTGGGCGGAACGATGCGTCTGGGTGCGTACGAGTGCAAGCTGGTTGCCGGCTCTCGAGCGGCACAGGCATACGGCGCGGATCGAACCTCCGAGCGTCACCGGCACCGCTACGAGTTCAACCGGACGTTCGAGCCGGCTCTCGTCGAGGCGGGTTTGATCCTGAGCGGCAACAGCGAGGATGGCAAGTTCGTGGAGATCCTCGAGCTCCCGGAGCACCCGTGGTTCGTCGCCTGCCAGTTTCATCCCGAGTTCCTGTCCCGCCCACAAACCCCGCATCCGTTGTTCGCGGCGTTCGTTCGGGCTTCCTACGAGCATGCCCGAGCCCGGCAGGAGGCGGAGGGAAGCGTCGCTGAAGCGGAGGTCGAGCCCGCGGGCGGGATCGCCTCGGTCTGACGCGCGGCATGAAGAAACAGGTCCACATTTCAGACGACGTCACGTTCGGTGACGGCCGGCTCGGCCTCATCGCCGGACCGTGTGTCATCGAAAGCGAAGAACACTGCCTGAGCGTGGCAACGGCGGCCGCCGCCGTGGCCCGGGATCTGGGTATCCCGTTCGTGTTCAAGGCGTCCTTCGACAAGGCCAACCGTACGTCGATCGAGTCCTTTCGCGGCCCCGGGCTCGCCGCCGGGCTGGAGATCCTCGCGCAGGTACGCCAGACAACCGGGGCTCCGGTACTCACTGATGTTCACGCTGTCGAGCAGGTCGAAGCCGCGGCCAAGGTCGTCGACGTGCTGCAGATCCCGGCGTTTCTGAGCCGCCAGACGGATTTGCTCGTCGCCGCTGCGGCAAGCGGCCGTCCGGTCAACGTGAAGAAGGGTCAGTTTCTCGCCCCTGCCGACATGCGCCATGTGGTCGGCAAGCTCGAGGCCGCCGGGGCCGCCGGCTTGATGCTCACCGAGAGAGGGACCTCCTTCGGCTACAATAACCTCGTCGTCGACTTCAAGGGTCTCTGCCGGCTGTCGGAGTTTGGCTACCCGGTGGTGTTCGACGTCACCCACAGCCTCCAGCTTCCCGGCGCCGGCGACGGCGAGACTGCGGGCGAGCGACGTTTCGCGGAGCCTCTGGCACGTGCTGCCGCGGCTGTCGGGGTCGACGCGCTGTTCATCGAGGTGCACGACGACCCGGCAGCAGCACTCAGCGATGGCGCCACACAGTTGCCGCTCGAGCGATTGCGGCCGATGTTGCAGCAGGCTCTGCGCGTGCGAGCGGCAGCGCAGGAGCACGGTGCGTACCCAGGAGCCGACGCATGAGCAGTGAGACTTCGAAAGCCGGCCGTCGACCACCGAGATCGAGGGTCGGGTCTCGCGACGTCGCCGTGCGGCTTGCTCGGGAGGTGCTGCGTATCGAGGCCGCGGCGCTGGCGCGTCTGGCCGACCGGTTCGACTCCCGACCTTTCGATCGCGCCCTGGACGTCGTTCTCGGATGCCGCGGCCGGGTGGTGGTTTCGGGCATGGGGAAGTCCGGGGTGATTGCCCGTAAGATCGCGGGCACGTTGGCATCTACGGGAAGCCCGGCGCTGTTCCTGCACCCGGCCGAAGCAGGCCACGGCGACCTCGGCATGCTCATCGAGGGTGATGTGTTGATCGCCATCACGCAGAGCGGCGAGACCGCGGAAGTGGTGGCGATGCTGCCGTCGATCAAGCGACTCGGCGTGCCGCTGATCGCCATCGTCGGTGAGACGGGCTCGACAGTGGCGCGGGAGGCCGATGTCGTACTCGACGCCGGCGTCGAGAAGGAGGCGTGTCCGCTCGGGCTCATTCCCACTGCGAGCACCACCGCCGCTTTGGCGGTGGGAGATGCGCTGGCGATGGCACTGCTCGAGGAGCGGGGATTCAGTGCCGACGACCTCGCTGCCCATCACCCCCGCGGAAACCTCGGCAAGCAGCTCCTGCGGGTCCACCACGTCATGCACACTGAAGCGGGCATACCGCGTGTCACCACCGATGCGAGCACGGCTGCGGTGTTGGCCGAGATGAGCGGCAAGAGCCTGGGAATGACCACGGTCGTTGACGACGATGGACGGCTGGTAGGTGTCATCACCGACGGCGATGTTCGTCGCTTCATCGAGGAGAAAGGGGAGCGGGCCCTGCGGAGCACGGCATCCTCGTGGATGACGCCGGACCCCGTGTGCGTGAGAGCGGACGCCCTGGCGACAGAAGCGTTGCGGCTCATGGAAGACCGGCGCATCACCTCATTGCCGGTCGTCAACGGCGACCGACAACCCGAAGGCGTGGTGCATCTGCACGACCTGTGGCGGACGGAGATGATCTGAATGCCACGACTCAGCCGCGAAGAGTACGAAGAGCGGTTACGCCAGGTGCGCCTGCTCGTCCTCGATGTCGACGGAGTGTGCACGGCGGGCGGCATCGTGTTCATCGATGATGACCGCGAGGCGAAGGTGTTTTGCGTTCGCGACGGCTCGGCGCTCTTCATCGCTCAACTGATCGGGCTGAAGATCGCGGTGGTCACCGCGCGAGTATCGAAAGTGGTCGAACGTCGCTTCACCGAGCTGCCCGTCGATTACTTGTTCCAGGGCGAGAAGAACAAGGTCGGGGTCTGTTTGGACATCCAACGCCTCGAGGGCTTGGCGGACCATCAGGTTGCCTACGTTGGCGACGACCTCATCGACCTGCCGCTGCTGGAGCACGCCGGCCTCGGCATCACCGTGGCCGACGGGCACGAGAAGCTGCGCGACCTGGTCGACTGGATAACCGAGACGAAGGGCGGCCGCGGAGCGGTGCGGGAAGTGATTGACGATATCGTTACGGCGCGTGGCCTATGGGACGAGGTCTTGAACGACTATCGGCGTCGACAGCATGCGCCGATGGCCGACGGGGGAGAAGGAGAGTCTCGGTGAACGCGATCTTCAAGATGCTGCTGTACCTGGCTCTGATCATCGTCCTGGTTGCGGTGGCCTACGCCAACGTGAACCAGCAGGTGGACGTGACGTACTTCCCGGGCCGCACGCTCATCGACGTGCCGGTCTTTCTGGTCATCCTCGGGTCCGTGTTCATCGGTGTTCTGGTGGCCGGCGTGATTGCCGTTTTCGAGCACCTGAAGCACGGCATGCGCGAGCGCGAGCTGCAGCGCCGGATCGGCGCGCTGGAATCCGAGGTGCGGGAGCTACGGAACCTGCCCATCGGCAGCGGCCTTGCCGACGCGAGCGACGACGAGCCCGCCTGGCCCGAGGAGTAGGGGATGCAGGGTTGGTCCCTGACGCTCGGGGCGGCGGTGGCCCTGACGATGCTGGGAATCCTCATCGGCCGCGCCTGGGCGCTGGCGCGGGTACGCCGCGTTGACGGCCCCCAGTACGGAGACCATCCGCACTACCTGCTCGGCCTCAACTACTTGATCTCGAATCAGCCGGACCTGGCGCTGGTGGAATTGAGCAAGGCGGTGCGCGGCGAAACCGACGCCGTCGAGGCATATCTGGCGCTCGGTAACCTGTTCCGCGAGAAGGGTCAGGTGGAACGCGCGATCGACATCCACAAGAGCCTCCTACATCGTCCGGGGCTCTCGGAGCTGGGCCGCACGCAGGCGCTGTTTTCTCTGGCGCTGGACTTCAAGAGCGCCGGCCTCATCGACCGTTCCGAGCGCACGCTGCACGAGGTGGTGACACGCGATCCGGGTAATCTCAGCGGCTGGCTTTGCCTACGCCGCGTGTATGAGGAGATGGGCCTGTGGGAGCAGGCGGCGCAGACCCAGGAGCGTATCGACAACCTGGCGGGGTCCCGCGATGATCTCCTGCTGGCGTCCCTGTGGACGGCCCGGGGCACGGAGGCAGAGCACGAAAGCAAGCACGACGAGGCGATGAACTTCTACCAGAAGGCGCTCCAGCTCGAACCGGCGTATGCTCCCGCACTCCTCGGAGCAGGCGACTGTCTGGCGAAAAAAGGCGCCCTTTCGAAAGCGCTCTCCCACTGGGATGCGGCCTTGAACGCCGGCGGTGCCTGGACGATCGAGGCGTTGGAGCGCATCGGTGCGGCGGCCACAGAGACGGAGAATTGGGAGGTGGCGGAGAATGCCTGCGCCCGGGTGCTGGAGCGTCAGCCGCATTCCTGGCGGGCAAGGCTGGTGTTGGCACAGCTCCGCCGGCGGCAGGGAGATCTCGATGCCGCCCGTGAGGCACTGACCGAGGCGCTTACCGAAAAGCCCGGCTCGATCACGGTGCAGCGCGAGCTGTGGCAGGTGCTCGATGAGTTGGGTGCCTCCGGGACGAAGGTCGGAGAGATGTTCGGCGACGTCGTCGACCACGCCCGCCTGGTAGATCCTTACATCTGCCTCGAATGCCGCTTCAAGGCGTCGAGACCGTTTGCCCGCTGCCCGCACTGTCACGATTGGAACACGGTCGCTGACGAACAGGGCTGACGGCCGTCAGGAGGACGTGATGTTCGAAGTGCGAGTCGAAGCCGAGTTCGAGGCGGGTCACTATCGCGGCCCGGAGGGCGAAGAATCGCCACTTCACCACCACCAATGGCAGGTTGCGGCCAGGGCGCGCTCCGATGGCCTCGATCACATCGGACTGGTGATCGATTTCCGCGTTTTGCGCGCGGCAATCGACGACGTGCTCGCACAGCTCGACCAGAGGGTCCTCGAGGATACGGATGCCTTTCGGGAATTGGCACCGACGGCGCCCGCCGTTGCCGCCTGGCTCTTCGCCCGGCTGGAAGAGCGCCTGCGGGCGGTCGGCGGCCTGGCGAACGGCACCGAGCCCGATCGAGGACACGAGTACCGGCTGCACGCCATCGAGGTGGAGGCGGATCCGGGCACCCGTTTCGAGTATCGCCCCGGCAAAGATTAGTCGATGCCCGACGGCTCGCCGAGAGGCTTGCCTGCCTTGCGCCTCTCCAGGTCGTCCCACAGCAGGCCGACGACCTCCCGCGCCTTCTCACGCGCCTGAGAGATCGAGCCACCGTTGGCGATGACGTAGTCCGCCATTTCTGCCTTCACGTCCTGGTCCATCTGCGTCGACATCCGGCGTCGTGCCTCGCCGCTGCTCAGCCCCCGAGCGACGAGTCGCTGGAGGCGTAGCTCGTCCGGCGCGGTGACCACGACCATGCGGTCGTACCGTTCGGCACCACCGGTTTCGTAGAGCAGAGCGGCCTCGGCGACGAAAATCCCGGATTCCGCGGACGTCGCCATGCGTTCGAGCAGCTCGCGCTCGCGGTTGCGGACCGCCGGGTGAAGGATCTCCTCGAGGCGCGTGCGGGCCTCGTCGTCCGCGAACACCAGCTCACCGAGCTTCGCCCGGTCGATCGTTCCGTCCGGGCGCAAGAATTCCTCACCAAAGGCGTCGACAATGGCGCGGTGCGAGGGCTCGCCCGGCAGCATGCACGCGTGCGCGACGGTATCGAGGTCCACAATCCGACACCCGAGCTCCTTCATGTACGCCGAGACGGTCGACTTTCCGGCCGCGATATTGCCGGTAAGCCCGACGCGGAGGACGGCGGCGGCCACGGTGGGCGTCAGACCCCGTTTCCCATCCGCGAGTTGGCGGCGGCGAGGGTGTTGGACATGAGCATGCCGATGGTGAGCGGCCCGACGCCACCGGGGACGGGCGTCATGGCGCCGGCTACCTCGGCCACTTCCGGGTGCACATCGCCGACGACAGCGTAGCCACGACTGTCGAACTTCTCCCAGTCGGCGGCGTCGCCGAGTAGCTCCTCGACACGATGCCGCTCGCTCACCCGATTGATGCCGACGTCGATGACGGTAGCCCCCGGGCGGACGAAGTCCTTGGTCACCATGCCGTCGCGGCCGATGGCGACGACGAGTATGTCTGCCCGCCGGCATACCCCCGCCAGGTCCCGGGTGCGCGAGTGGCAGACCGTGACCGTCGCGTGCCGGTGCATCAGCAGCGAGGCCATCGGCTTGCCGACAATCTCGCTGCGGCCGATGATGACCGCGTTCTGCCCCTGGATCTCGATGCCCGCTCTGTCGAGCATTTGCATGATTCCGGCCGGCGTCGCCGGAACGAAGCGCGCCCGGTTCTGCACCAGCAGGCCGACGTTCTCCGGATGCAACCCGTCGACGTCCTTTCGCGGATCGATGCGATCCAGAACGGATTGCGTGTGCACGCCGTCCGGCAGCGGAAGCTGAACGAGAATCCCGTCGACCGTTTCGTCGGCGTTGAGGGCGTCGATGCGCTCGAGCAACTCGTCGGTCGACGTGCTCGCCGGCAGCAGGATGGCTTGCGAATCGATGCCGAGCGACTCGCAGGTACGGGTCTTGGTGCGCACGTAGATCGCCGATGCGGGGTCGTCGCCGACGAGCACGGCGGCGAGCTGCGGGGCGCGATGCGAGCCGCCCTGGAGGGCAGCGATGCCACTCTCGACCTCATGGAGGATGGCTTCCTGTACGGGTTTGCCGAGGAGCATTGTGGCGCTCACGTCATTTCTCCCAATCGATGTGATCGACGATGCCGACGATCGCGGCGTTCGCCGGTGCGAGTTTGCGGTCCATCGCCAATGCCGTCGAGCGGCCCTCGACGACCACCAGAACGGTTTCCCCGGCTCCGGCTCCGACGCTGTCCACCGCGACAATGGCGACCCCGCGGTCATCGCCCTCCAGCGAGAGTGGCTGGACGACAAGCAGCGCCTTGCCTTCGTACTTCGGTTCTTTTCGCGTTGCTACGACGTTGCCGATGACCCGCCCGAGAAACATCTTCCTGTCAACTCCGGCCGCTCACGATTCCAGCAGGTCGACCCGGTCGACGATCGCGACGACGGATGCGTCGGCCGGAACGTGGTCGGGAAGGAACGCGAACGAGGCCTCCCGTCCGGTGACGTAGAAAACCCGCTCGCCGGCCCCCGCGCCGACGGCGTCGATGGCGATCAACGGGGATCCGGTGTCGATGCCCGTTTCCGTGATCGGCTGTACGAGCAGGAGCGTGCGGCCCGTGAGTGTCTCGTTCTTCATCGTGCTGACCACGCGGCCGACAACCCGGGCAAGGTCCAAAGCTCAATCGTCCAGTTCGGCTGTGTCCACGATGCCGACGATCGAGGCGTCGACGGGCCGCTCGTTCAGACCCTCGGCCATGCGTGCGGAGGAGCCACGGACGACGATCACCGTTTCCTTGAATCCGGCGTCGACGGTATCGACGGCGACGACGTAGCCGCCTTCATCGTTGCCCTTCGGGTCCACAGGGACGACCAACAGGAGCTTGTGACCCTTGAGCCTGGGATCCTTGCGCGTGGCAACGACGGTGCCGACCACTCGGGCGAGAAACACGTGCCCGGCGGTCAGTCGCTCTTACCGATGGGGAGGGTCTCTTCGAGACTGCCGTGCGGGCGCGGAATGACGTGTACGGAGATCAGCTCACCGACCCTGCGGGCGGCGGCAGCCCCGGCGTCCGTCGCCGACTTCACAGCGGCTACGTCGCCACGCACGATGGCGGTCACCAGCCCACCACCGACCTTCTCGTAGCCGATCAGCGTCACCTTGGCGGCCTTGACCATGGCGTCAGCGGCCTCGACCATTCCCACTAATCCCTTCGTCTCGACCATGCCAAGGGCTTCCCCGTATTCAGCCATCTTTCGTTCTCCTCGAGAGGGTCGGCTCGACTTTCAAGCCCGCGATTCACGGATTCTAGCAGGCCGCGACGAAAGTGTGATCGCGGCTCGCTAGCGCAGGGCGCGGACGGCATCGGCCAGCAGAGCGACCAGCTCCTCCTTGGTTAGGGTAATCGTCTCCTGTGTGCGCTCGATCGGGTAGCAGGCCGGTGGCACGGG
>CBDUAS010000027.1:0-13755 GCA_965365185.1 uncultured bacterium
TGCTGCCCGCCGCCACCTCCGACCGCCGCCGCGGTGTCACGGCCTGTCTCAGGGGGGCAAGGTCGGCGATCGGACTGTTTGGGCTCAGAGTCTCACGCTGCGAAACCGGCGCAGAGGGTTGGCGTTGGGCAGGGATGCCCGCGGGCGTGCCTTGCGCGCCATGAGAGAAAAAGCCGTTGCCCGAGCGGCGCGAGGGCTGACGAAGCAATCGTGGGGCAGAAGGCGCCAGACCGCGGCACGACAAACCACACGCGCACCGCACGCCCGCGGGCATCGCTGCCCTACGCCAACCCGTCTACCTCAACGATCGACAACGTAGAAACCGCCTCGACCAGCGCCCCCCGAGGCCCTGACGGCACCCAGGACAGGCGCGGCAGGCACGGCGGCCACGAAAAAAAAAAGGCCGGCGGGATGTTCTCCCACCGGCCCTTTCCGGGTCTTTCAAGCGGTACGACTTAGCCGAGCTCGATCTGGCTGAGCTTCTTCGGCTTGGCGACCGGCGCCTCCGCCTTGGCCGCCTCTCCGAGAATCTCCTGGCGGTACAGCTTCGCCATCTTCTCGTTCTCGGACTTGGCGCGCAGCTCAGCGAGCTTCTCGTCGCGCTTGGCGCGCTTCTCCTGCGAGGCGTACTTGGCGATTCCGAGGGCGTCGAGGTCGTTCTGCTCTTCCTTGGTGACGATCTCGTCGCGCAGCAACATGCTGTGGTCGGTCGTGTCCAGCTCGACCTCCCGGTTGCCGGCCCAGATCTCATGACGGCCGTGCTCCTCGTACCACTCGTTGAGCTTGGCAGTCATGTGCATCTTCTCGATGATGTTTCTCCAGCCCACGCCGGTGTTGTAGGCGCAAAAGGAGATCTCGCCCTCTTGCGTGCCGTACGGGATGATGCACTGCTCGGTACGCCGGAAATCGTAGTTGAACAGGTCCTGGAACCACATTCCGGCGATCACCAGGGCTCCCCAACGGTCATCGCGGCGCTTCTCGATGTCTTCCATCGTCCGGTCGGCGCCGGGGTTGCCGTAGTCGATGCCGGTGCCGCCAAACTGCTTGTCGAATTTCTTCAACATGTCGAACACGCTGAAGTAGCGCGGCGCTTCGAACGGCCGGTAGTTGCGCATCACCGACAGGCTGAAGCCGACCAGCGACCAGAACTTGCTGCGGGCGGCGTCGTTGATCTTCTTGGTGTCATCCGACAGGCGATCGCCGCGGAGGAAGGCGGTGATCGGCACGCACTCGCCGGTAACCTTGTCGATCATCGTCGCCATGCCGATGCCGCAGTTGGGATGGCAACCACAACTGTACTGCCCCCACTGATGGTCGGGGCCGTGCACCAGGTCGGCAAGGTCCGAGAACGTGCTGATGTACGACAGCGGAAACCAGTCGCGGGTCGGTTCGCTCATGCCCGTCTGGTTCTTCACGTCGTGGGCAAGGTCGGCGAGCGTGTAGCGCTGCGCGTGACGGCGCTCGTCCGTGATCTCCTCGTCGCGACCGGTGAACGAAACCGGCTGGAACGCCAGGAAGACGATCTTGCGCGGATTGTCGCGAGCGAACTCGATGATGCGACCGACTTGCTCGTTGTTGATGCCGTTGATCAACGTCGTGACCGGCACGATCTCGACGCCCGCGCTGTGGAGGTTCTCGATCGCCTGCAGCTTGACGTCGAACAGGTTCCCCACATGGCGGTGCGAGTTGGCCGCGTTGCCGACGCCGTCGAACTGCAGATAGGCGTAGCGCAGACCGGCCTCGGCCGCTGCCTTGGCGTACTCGGGATCCTGGGCAAAGGCGATGCCGTTGGTGGCCGCCTGCACGCTCAGATAGCCCACCTTGCGTGAGTAACGGATCGCGTCCAGGAAGTAAGGCGACGTCGTCGGCTCACCGCCCGAGAACTGCACCGACATCTGCCGGCGCGGCTTGATCTGGACCGCGTTGTCGAGGATCTGCTTGATGTCGTCCCAGCTCAACTCGTGGACGAAGCCGACCTGGTTCGCGTCCATGAAGCACGGATCGCACATCATGTTGCAGCGGTTGGTCAGGTCGACCGTCAAGACCGTGCCGCGACCGTACTTGACGGTGCTGGTGCCGTGATCGTGGAGCTCCTCGTCGTTGTGCGCGCGCTGGTCACGGCCCGGAAACTGAGCCTCCAGCCGCGCGAACATCTCCGGATCGGTGGACATGACGTCCTCGAAACGCCCGTGCTTGGGGCATTCCTTGACCATCCAGATCTTGCCGTCGCGCTCGATGATGTCGGCCTTGATCTCGCCGATCTTCTCATCCTTGAGCACCTCGACAGGCAACTCACCGTCGAGGATCTTGGCGCGGATCTCGGGCACGCACTTGGGGCACAACGAATCGGTGCGCCGCGGCACACCCAAAGTCGGTCGTGTCTTCTCCCACGACTTCTGCAGCGGCTTGTCGGACCAAGCCGGCACGAAGCCCGGGTTGGGGCGGATCCGGTTGAAACGCTCGAACACGAACCAGGCCGCGTTCGCTGCGTAAACCAGTCCCTGCTCCAGGTACTTGACGGGACGATGCATTACTCCTCCTTGAAAGACCCGGTTGCGCCGCGAAGTAAACCCTCTCGGGAGGGCCCTTTATGAAACGCCGGCCTGCGACTGTTTGGGCACCCGACCCCTACGCCGTCGATAGCTCGAATGAAAGTGTGAGCCCACCGACGGCTCCCACCCCCTAGGCGGAAGGTATGGGTGCCGTTCGCGGCCGGTCGATACACCTCGGGCATCAACCTTAACTAGCGTTGGATAGTAACGAAAACGAGGGCGCAGTGTCAATGAAGAGCGGTCAGGAATCTGACCGGCACGAGCTGCTCGCTTGTCGCCCTTTTCGCTGGCCGTGGTGGAAGCGCGAAGGCCGCTTGGCGTGACGCGTCAGGGGCTGTTCGTCGAAGATCGGCGGATGATATCGGTGTCCGCCGGGAGGTCCAGGCGGAAGTCGTCCGGCGACAGATCGGCCTCGCGATCGACGTTGCTGAGCACAATCGTGTTGGTGTCGCCGACGTGGTCTTCGAGCACGATTCGCCGCGCAGGATGCCACTCCCCCTCCGCCACCTGCAGCGTGATGGCTTTGTAGCGCTTCGCCGGCTCGGTCCCCAGATGGGGAATCATCCGCAGCGAGTAAAGACGTACGCCGTCTTCTTCGGTGACTTCCTGCAGCGAGACGTCGTAGGCGGACTTCAGCTCCGCCGACGACGAGATCCCCGGGATCGGAATCGCCGATTCGTCGCCCTCTTCCAGCGCCCCCTGCAGAGATACGATCTGAGCCTGTTTGGCTCGCGGGATGTAGACGGTCACCTCACCATCCGCGATAGCTTCGGTCCGCACTCCCGGTGAGGTGACGTCCCTGCGGAAGTAGTTGGGCTCGAGGAAGGCGACCGTGCCGGTCTCCGTCTCCTCGTCGTCGAACAGCGCGATGTACTCCGTCTGGCTCATGTCCGCCGTGAAGCTTTCGATCTCATTGTCTGCGGCTTCGATCGCTGCCAACACTGCGTCGACGTCCATCTGCGGCTGCTGCGGATTGGGCAGCACGAACAGGCCGACAATGATCGCCCCGCAGATCAGGTCGTACTGCCACGATCCCCGCGGCCAGTTGAGGAAGACCCAGCGGCCTACCGGGCCCCACATCTGCAAACCCCGGCGATTGTCCATCAGTGCGACTGTGCCTCGCTGACCAGGACGCCGTCGCGCATATAGATCGTGCGGTGGGCCAAGGCGGCGACCTCGGGGTTATGGGTAATCACCATCATCGTCTGCCCGAACTCCGCATTGAGCGAGGTAAACACCTCCATGACCATCTCGGAGTTCTTGGTATCGAGATTACCCGTGGGCTCGTCCGCCAGCAAGAGATGCGGGCGGTTGACGAGAGCGCGGGCGATCGCGACACGCTGCTGCTCACCGGTCGACATCTCGTAAGGTCGATTGTCCACCTTGTCCGCCAGGCCGACGCGCTCGAGCAGCATCTGCGCCCTGTCCGGGTCGCCGCGTCCGGACTTGTTGCGCCAGCGCTGGATCTCTTGGGCCAGCTTCACGTTGTCGAGCGCCGAAAGGGTCGGGAACAGGTTGAAGCGCTGGAAAACGAAGCCGATCTTGTCCCGGCGGATCGAGGTCCGTTCGCTGTCGGACAGTTTGGTGATGTCTTCGCCGTCGATCCTCACCTCGCCGGTGGTGGGCCCGACCATGCCGCCGAGCATGTACAGCAGCGTCGACTTGCCGCATCCCGAGGGCCCCATCAAGGCAACGAACTCGCCCTCGAAGACCGCCATGTCGATACCTTTGACGGCCTCGATCTTGGCTTTGCCGAGATCGTATTCCTTTCGCAAGGCAACGGTTTCGAGGACGATCTTGCGCTCGTTCATGTCACTCGTCACGCAGCGCGCGAACCGGATCCTGGCGCGCGGCGCGCATGGCCGGGTAGAAGGAGCCCATGACGCCGCCCAGCAAGCCGAGCAAGCTGGCGTAAACCGTCCAGTCCCAGCTGAACTGCACCACCAGCGTGGGGTAGGAGCTGGTGAGGATCCAGGCGGTCAAGCGGCCGAGACCGTAACCACCGATCACCCCCAGGAGGCTCAGCAGAATCGACTCCTGCATGATCGTCGTGACGATGAACGTCTTGGATCCACCGAGGGCCTTGAGGATGCCGATCTCGCGCGTTCGCTCGATGATCGACGTGTACATGGCCAGCAGGATGACCAGGAACGAGAGCGATACCGCCAGGCCCGAGATGGCGCCGCGGAACACGTTGAGGCCGCCGATGTTGTCGTTCATGGCCTGGGCGAAGTCCTCCAGGCTGGTGGTCTGCAACTGCGGGTACTCATCCCGGATGCGCTGGCCAATCTCGTCGATCTGATCGACGTCTGTGGCCTTGACGAAGATCGCGTGCACGCCGTTGGGCTGCCCCATCATCTCCTGCAGGACCGGAAGCGGTACGAACATGCGCGCGCCGACCCCGGCACGCGCGATCCCCACGATCGTCCAATCCGTATCGAGGATGCGTAACACGTCGCCGACCTCGAAACCGTTGGCGTCCGCCAGGCGCAGATCGACCACCATCTCACAGGTGGGTACGTCCACTCCGCTGCTTTCGGTCAGACATCCGGAGGAGCTCAGATCGAGGCCGCGGCCTTGGAGAATCTCCAGGCTGGCGCCGACGCGCTGGAAGCGCTCGTCGATGCCCCAGGCGTTGACGGGCGACCCGTCGATGAGGGCCGACCAGACGTAGATGGGCGCCGCCGCTGCCACGCCCTCGACGTCCGTGAGCACGTCGACGTACTGCTCGCGTAGCGTCAAGCTGCCGAGCCCCATGATCGGCGAGCTGCCTTGACGTTGAACAAAGATATCGGCGCCGACCGCCTGCATACGCCCGGCAATTTCGTCGATCGTGCCGTTCGTCAAGCCGACGATCAGCAGCACCGCGGTGACCTCGATGGCCACGGCGATGATGGTGATGGCCGCTCGGGTCTTGCGCTGGAAGATGTTGGCGCGGACCAGGCTCGGCATGGAGGTGCGTGCAGTTTCTAGAACAGAAGCGGAAGGAAAGAGTCGAAACGGGGAGCTCGGGCCGCGGAACGGTTCGCGTGAAAGGTGAGTATCGCGTTACCTCGAAAGCGGGTCAAGCTGTGGCGACGGTTGAAAATCCCCTGAACGCCGACACTTGCGGCTCGCTCGATGGCCCTCAACCGCCGCGCTCCCGGCGAAACTCCGCCATCGCCTCCTCGATACTGAGCGACCGGTAGCCCGGCGGCAGCTCCTGGAAATCGAAGGCAATGGCCGGCATCGTCGGATTTCGTTGCACTTCGTTCAGATCGAAGCGAAACACGAGCTCTTCCCAGGGCCGCTCGACCTCGATGACCCCAGGATACGCCGACACCTCCGGGCCCGGATACGCGGAGTAGCGGGCGATGAACTCGATCCGGCCGTCGCTGTCGAAGCCGTTGATCTCGCTGACCCGCAGTCCGACGCGCTCGATCAGGACCTTCCGCCGCATGCGCCTCTCGAAGCCGTCCGACACCATCCACAGAAGTGCGTAGTTGCCCGGATAGGTCTCCACGACGACATAGGAATCCGGGCTGTTGAAGGTCGGCAGCACCTCTGGAAGAAGCGCCTCGGTCATGTGGTGCGGCCGCAGGGCGAAATACGGCCGCTCCGGATCCGGCTGGGTAACGTCCTCGGAGGTGCCCAGGTAATGCGCCGCATGGTCCGGGACGACGAGCTGGAACTCCAACCCGTCCGAGATCAGGTCGAAGATGCGCCCGGCCAGCGACCTCCTGCCCTGCAAGTTCAAAGCGCCGGAGCTGGTCGCGAACAGACGCACGTCCACGTGCCGGCTGTCCTCGTCGCCCGACCAGTACATGCGCAGTTGCCCCTCCGCCCGCAGACCTGCTGCCGCCCAGGCGTTCGCACGGTCGATGAGCGTGGCGACGTCCGCCGTCAGGTAGTCGGGCCGCGGTGCGAGCTGAGCCGGGCCGGGGGCACCACAGGCGATACCTGCAAGCGATACCAACCCGAAGAGCGACAGGAGACGCGATGCAGGTCGCATGACTCACATCTGCCTTGCGAGGACGAATTCAGGCAGCTCGGCCAGCGCCCGCTTTGCCGGCGAATCGGGCAACGCGCGGAGGCTGGCCTCCGCCCGGTCGGCGTACTCCTTGGCGTCGGCCCGGGCAGCGTTGAGAGCACCGCTGCTCTCCATGTCCTCGACGACCTCCCGCAGTTGCTGCACGGTCATGTCGGCATCGCCGAAGCAACGCAGAAACCGCCCGCGGGCGGATTCGGAGCCGTCACGCAGCAGGTAGATCGCCGGCAGCGTCATCTTCCCCTCGCGTAGGTCTGTCCCCGTCTTCTTGCCGAGCTTGTCCGGGTCGGCGTGGTAGTCGAGCAAGTCGTCAACGAGCTGGAACGCCATGCCGATGTTGCTCCCATACCCCGCCAGGGCGTTCTCGTACTCGACCGGGGCGCCGGCGAGGACCGCGGCGGCCTGCCCCGATGCGGCAAAAAGCGAGGCCGTCTTACGCTCGACAGTGCCCAGGTAGACGTCTTCGGAGAGGTCCGTTTGCCCGTTGCTGGAGACGTCCAGAATCTCCCCCTCGAGCAATCGACTGGTGGCCTCCGTGAGAATCTCGACCAAACGGAGATTCCCCAGCCCCACGCTCATCGCCATCGAGCGGATGTAAATGTAGTCCCCCAGCAGGACCGCCAGCTGGTTGCCCCACACCTGGTTCGCAGCCGCATGACCACGCCGCACTTCGGCGTCGTCGACGATGTCATCGTGGACCAACGTCGCGGTGTGGATAAACTCCACCACCGCGCCGAGCTGGATGTCGCCGTCTCCCTCATAGCCACACGCCTGAGCGCACAACAAGACCATGGCGGGACGCAGTCGCTTACCCCCGGACCGCTGCAGGTACTCGGCGTTGCGGCGGACCAAAGCGATCTCGGAGTGACACGCTCGCTCGATCTCGCGCTCCACCAACTCCAGCCGTTCCTGAACGAGCAGGTAGGCGGCGAGAGAAGCGGTCGAGGAGCCCTGGATTCCCTTCTCGGACACGCTTCAGCCCCCTATGAACACCACGTCCGCGCCCTCGGGAATCTCGAACTCGAAGAGCCCGTCGTCGAGGCGGACGTCGTATTGCACGTCGTGGAACTGATACTTCTTGCCGTAGAGTTTCGTAAACAGTTTGGCCGCGAAATCGTCGCCCGCACCGGATCGACCTCGATGACGAGCCTCTGGAACGACGCACCGGATCGGCGCGGTCGCAACTCGAGCTGCACGTTGCCGCGTGCCAGCGGTGTGCCCCACTCGACCACTTGTACATCGAAGTCGCGGCGCAGGTTGCCCCGCCCTGACAAGTACAGGATCGGGTACTGCGAAGGATTCGCGGTATCGGTCTGAATCACGGAGACTTGGTTGTCCTCGGGCAGATAGAAATAGGTCTCGCGCCCCACGCCGCCGGCGACCAAGAGTCGATCGGTGGTCGCGTATTCCCAGCGCATGCGACCCGGCGTGGCGATATAGAGCTCGCCCTCCGCCGACGTCATCACGCTGCCGAGCCGGGTCAGCCGGTTTTGGACGAAATGCGCCGTTATCGCGGCGTCGTCGTAGCGTTCCTCGATGCGTTCGACGAGCGACTCGATCCCCGGGGCCAGCGCCTGTTGTTGGGAAACAGCCAGGATGCCGGCGGCCGCAATCATGCCGACCACGTCGGGACGCGGCAAGCTCCTCATGGGGCGCCGTCTCCTCGGTCGTGAGCGAATGGCAAGCGACGCCCGCGGCCCCTCGACGTCGGGTGCGACCGTCGCTCCTGGTATCATACCCCGTCGAGGATGTCGCGGTCCCGCCGAGGCGCGCGGCCGCTCCGATTCGCCACGTTCCCTGCACCAGCCTCTCGAGACGAATGCGCCCGAAAGTCGTAATCATCGGACATGTCGATGCAACCGGTCGCCATGGACTCGCTGCCGATATGCGGGCGGCCGAGACCCTCGGGGTGGAGCCGCTTCCGGTGGTCACCTCCTACGCCCTCGGCAGCGGCGACGCGCCGGAGGCGCTGCGCCCCGTGTGGGGCGGGACCCTCTCCCGACAGCTTTCGGCCGCGCTCGACCAGGAGCCGGAGGCCGTCCTCGTTCGCGTCGTCGGTCGCGCGCGTCACGCCCGTCTCGTCGCCCAGCAACTCGCGGACCGTGGTCCAGCAGCAACCGTGATCGCGCCCATGCCCAGCGGATTCGACATCGTGCCGCTCGTCAATGCCCGCCTTTTTCCCGCCGTACGGCGGTTCCTGTTGCCGGAAGCCCGGGTCGTGGTGCTTGCATCACGCGATGCACGAGCGCTGCTCGATAGAGGCGGGCAGAGCCTCGACGAGCTGCGTGCCGTCGGCAAGAGCATTGTCGAGATGGGCGCCGGTGCCGCTTGGATTCGGGCGGCCGCCAACGAGGCGCGGCGCGTCGACGTCTTCGTGGATCAGGCCGGCACGGGCTTGCTCGATTATCAGCCGACCGACGACGAGGCCGAGCCCAGCGCCGCCGCGGCATCCCTGGCCGCTTTGCTGGCACTCGGCACCAAGCTGCGCGAAGCGATCGACCGGGCGCGACGGCACGCGTCCGGCCTGACGCGCGACCTGCATCCGGTATAGTCGCGGTCTCCGCCCGAGAGGTCGGACTCGCGTCTCCGCCGGCTAACCGTCGATGACCTCTTCGACGTCCAGCCGGGGGAAGAGCGGCCCGCTCTTGTGCACCTGTCGCGGGGCACGGGCCGGATCCGACAGGTCGTCGAGTAGCCAGGCCTCCGCAGCCTCGTCGATTCCCAGCGACTGCGCCATGGCTGCGGCGCGCTCGGGCATGAACGGATACACCAAGACGGCAAGCTGCCGCAGCGAGGCGACGACCTCCGAGAGCACGGCGTCGAGCTCGGCGGCCCGACCCGGATCCTTCGCCAACTCCCAGGGCTTGTGCGTGTCGATCGCCAGGTTTCCGGCGGAGACCAGGTTCCACGCGGCCAGCAACCCACCCTGCAGGTCGTAGTCGTCCATGGCGGCGCGGTACGCTGATTCCGCCTCCGCCGCTGCTGCACCGAGCCCGGTGACGTCATCCCCGCCGGGACCGGACAGCGTCCCGTCGCCGTATTTCAGCGCCATCCCGAGGGTGCGCTGCAGCAGGTTGCCGAGGTCGTTGGCCAGGTCGGCGTTGTAGCGCGCCACCAGCCTCTCGTGGTCGAAGTCGAAATCGCGACCGAAGCGGGCCTCGCGGAGAAGGAAGTAGCGCAGGGCGTCGGCGCCGAAGCGCTCGGCGGTTGCCACCGGATCCATCACGTTGCCCATGCTCTTGCTCATGCGGCCGCCGCCGGCGAGCACGAACCCGTGCCCGAAGATCACCTTCGGCAAGGGCACGCCGGCAGACATCAGCATCGCCGGCCAGATGATGGCGTGAAACCGCGTGATGTCCTTGCCGACCAGATGAACGTCCGCCGGCCAGAACGTCCTGAAGCGCTCCGTATCTTCCGGAAACCCGGTGGCCGAAAGATAGTTGGTGAGGGCGTCGAACCAAACGTAGACGGCCTGCCCGTCGTGGCCCGGCATGGGTATACCCCAGCCATCCGAGGCGCGCGAGACGCTGATGTCCTCGAGACCCTCTGAAAGCAGCGCCAGCAGCTCGTTGCGGCGGTACTCCGGGCGGACGAACCCGGGATGGGCCTCGTAGTGCTCCCGCAGCCGATCTTGATAATCGGAGAGACGAAAGAAGACGTTGGCTTCCTCGCGAAACTCGGGCCGGGTCTCGTGTACCGGACACTGACCGTTGGGCAGGTCACGCTCCTGGTAATAGGCCTCGCAACTGACGCAGTAGTAACCGCGGTAAAAGCCTTCGTAGAAATCCCCCGCCGCCTCGGCCCGCTGCACCATCGTCTCGACCGCAACCCGGTGCCGATCTTCCGTCGTGCGGATGAAATCGTCGAAGCGGACGTGCACGGCCTCCCAGGCATCGCGGAACACCTGCTCCATGCGGTCGGTGAACTCCTGGGGCGAGAGCCCCTCGTCGCGCGCTCGCCGCTCGACGTTCTGGGAGTGCTCGTCCAATCCCATGAGAAAGAACACCTCTTCACCCGCGAGCCGCTTGTAGCGGGCGATGGCGTCGGCAGCGATCTTCTCGTATGCCGTGCCGATGTGCGGCCGGCTGTTGGGATAATCGATGGCGCAAGTGATGTAGAAGCTCATGTCTGTGCTCGGTGGTCCGTGCCGCTGAGAGATCGGCCGCAGGTTACCGCGGGGCGCACGTCACCGCCCCTTCAGGTTCTTTTCATCGTAACCGCACAGGTCCTCGATGCTGCAGTCGTGACAGGCCGGCTTGCGCGCATGACAGATCTGTCGTCCGTAGCGAATCAGGTTCATGTGCAGCGGATACGCGATGCGGTCGGGCACGTAGCGCTGCGCATCGCGGTTGGCCTTGGCAAGATCGCGGGTCCCGACGATGCCGAGGCGCCGCAAGATGCGGTGGACGTGCGTATCGACCGGAAATGCCGGCAGGCCGAGCGAGAAGAGCAGGATGCAGTTGATGCTCTTTTCTCCCACCCCTTTGTATTTCCGCAGCTCCTTGCGGGCCTCGTCGATACCGAGGCCCCCGAGGTACTCGAGATCGAAGTCGCCGCGCTCCTGCTCGACCTGTTTCAGGATCGCCTTGATTCGCTTCGCCTTGACCTTGTGCAGGCCGCCGACCTTGATGGCGCTGGCGATCTGGTCGACGCGCGCCGCAGCGATCTGCGCCCAGCTATCGAACCGCTGCCACAGCGCCGCCCAGGCGCGGTCGCGGTTCGTGTCGGTGGTGTTCTGCGACAAGATGGTGAAAACGAGCTCGTCGAGGGGCGCCTGATGCGACTCGGGCCGCGGCGCACCAAACCGCTGCCGCAGCCTGTCGTGCAGCAGCAGAATCGCCTGCGCCCGATCCGCGTCCGCAGACCCGTCGCTGGCGGTCACGCCGCCGGCGGCGCTTCCGTTCGCCCGCTCGCCGGGTGCCTGCCGGCGCGTGGCTTTCCGCTGCCTCGCCGGCCGGGTTCTGCCGCCTTTTCGTGCCGGGGCGCCGCCGCTCACGGTTCCTCGACCACTACCGAGGAGCCAGCCTGCCAGCGAGATACCCGACCAGGGCATCCAGTGAGACCCGCTCCTGGTCCATCGTGTCGCGGTCGCGCACCGTCGCCTGCGCGTCGTCCAGGCTGTCGAAATCGAAGGTCACGCAAAACGGCGTGCCGACCTCGTCCTCGCGCCGGTAGCGCTTGCCGATGCTGCCCTGTTCGTCGTACAGCACGTTGAAGTGCCGCTGCAAGTCGTCCGCCAGCTTCCGGGCCGGCTCGGACAGCTTCTTCGACAGCGGAAACACCGCCACCTGGCGCGGCGCGATGTGCGGCGCCAGCCGCAACACGGTGCGCTTCTCGCCCTCGACCTCCTCGACGGCGAAAGCGTCGACCAGCGCGGTCAGCACGGTTCGATCCAGGCCGGCCGAGATCTCGATCACCGAGGGAACGTATTTTTCCTGCCTGGCTTCGTCGAAATACGACTGGTCCTTCCCCGAGTGCTCGTTGTGCATCCGCAGGTCGAAGTCGCCGCGGTTGGCGATTCCCTCCAGCTCCTGCCAGCCGAAGGGAAACTGGTACTCGACGTCGGTGGTGTAGCGGGCGTAGTGGGCGAGCTCGTCGGCATCGTGGTCGCGAAAGCGCAACCGGTCCGCGCGAATGCCGAGATCCTGATACCACTGCAGACGCTCCCCACACCAGTAGTCGAACCACCGACGCTCCTCGCTCTCGTGAACGAAGAACTCCATTTCGAGCTGCTCGAACTCGCGCGAGCGAAACGTGAAGTTGCGCGGCGTCACCTCGTTGCGGAACGCCTTGCCACGCTGCGCGATGCCGAAAGGCACCTTCATCCGCGTCGACATCTGCACGTTACGGAAATTGACGAAGATCGCCTGCGCCGTTTCGGGGCGCAGGTAGGCAACCGACTGGCTGTCCTTGGTAGCGCCCACGTAAGTCTCGAACATGAGGCCGAAGTGACGCGGTTCGGTGAGCTGGCCGCCGCAGTTCGGGCATTCCTTCGGCACCTCGGAGACACCGAGCTCGTGCATCAGATGGTCGGTACGATAGCGGCGCTTGCACTCGGTGCAATCGACCATCACGTCGTAGAAACTGCCGACGTGCCCGGACGCCTCCCACACCTGCGGGTGCATGATGATCGAAGCATCGTAGCCGACCACGTCCTCGCGCTGCGACACGACGCGGTCCCACCAGAAATCGAAGACCCGGCGCTTGAGCTCGACACCCAGCGGGCCGTAGTCCCAGAAGCCGTTCAGTCCTCCGTAAATCTCGCTGCTCTGAAAGATGTAGCCGCGACGCTTGCACAACGACACCAGAGCGTCGAGTGATTCGAGTTGTCGGTCGTCGGACATGGGCTGATTCTATCTTCGCTTTCCCGGCGCTCAAGCCGGCGGGCGGTCGCTTCGAAAGGACCCCTCAGAGCAGGTGATCGAACCCCGACTTCGCCAGGTGTTCGCGCAACCGCTTGATGTCCTGGCTGCGCCGCAGCGAGGCAACGAGGATAACGTCACCCGCTTGCACCACCGCCAGGTCCTCGACCCCGAGGAGAGCCACCATGGAATCCGGTGCATGCACCAGGTTGCCCGCGGCATCGAGGTGCACCAGCGGTCCGAAGGAGACGTTGTCGCCCTCGTTCGCGTCGGTAACCTCGTGCAGCGCCGCCCACGAGCCCACGTCCGACCAGTCGAACTCGGCCCTGACCGTGGCGACATTGACGGCGCGCTCCATGATGCCGAAATCGATCGAGGTCGCCGGCATTGCAGCATAGGCGGTCGCCCGAGCGTCGGCATCGGACGCCACGAGCATCGCGCGCGCCGCATCGGCCGCCTCGGAGAGGTGCTCTTCGACGGCGCCCCAGATCGACCCGACGGTCCACACGAAGATCCCGCTGTTCCAGAAGAAGTTGCCGGCAGCGACCCAGCGTTCGGCGGTGGGCCGGTCGGGCTTCTCGCGGAACTGCTCGACGCGGAACACGTCGGTGCGACCGGCGGTGCCGCCGATGGGCAGAGCCTCGGCAGCCTGGATGTAACCGTAGCCGGTCTCCGGGTACCGCGGCGGCACGCCGAACGTCACCAATGCCCTGTGCTCGCGGGCGGTCGCGACAGCCGTCGCGACGGCGGTGCGAAACTTCTCCCGATCATCGATCAAGTGGTCGGCGGGCATCACCACCTCGACGGCCTCGGG